>NZ_CAXAON010000015.1:0-116314 GCF_963970495.1 Pseudomonas sp. EA_65y_Pfl2_P78
TCACCGCCAGCGCATCCGGCGTCGCTACGACTTGACGAGCGATGCCCTGATGAATGCACAGCTCGGTGGCGAAATCGGCAGCGACGCTCGGGACGCTTTCGATCAGGTTCAACTCACTGAGCGACCGGTCGCCCGACTCAGTCATCTGGCTCAGCAGACGCTGCAAATGCGCGCCCAACTGCGCCACGTTGGCCGCCGCAAAGCTGTCGCGCTGATAGCTCAAATGCACCGTCAGTTGCGTGCTCATGTTTACCAGCAGGGTCAGCGGATAGTTGGTCTGCTCCTGATTGGCCACCGCGCCGAAACGCAAACCTTGCGGCGCGCCACGTTCCAGCGCGTCGGCAATCGGGTAGTTCTCGAACACCATCAGGCTGTCGAACAGCGCATCACCGCCCTGCCCGGCCCAACGCTGAATATCGGCCAGTGGCGTGTGTTCGAACTCGCGCGACGCCAGGTTCTGCGCCTGCACGCCTTGCAGCCAACGGACCAGACTCTGCTGCGCCTGCGGCGCAGCAACCACCGGCAAGGTATTGATGAACAGACCGATCTGCGCTTCGGCACCCGGCAAATCCGCCGGACGCCCGGCGACGGTGGCGCCGAACGCAACACAGTCTTTGCCGGTATAGCGCTGCAACAGCAACAGCCAGGCGCCTTGCACCACGGTGTTGACCGTGACTTTCGTAGCCCGGGCAAATTCCCCCAGACGCTGAGTCAGATCCGCGTCCAGCACTTGGTAATGATCGCCATAGCCGACGCTCGGCAAACCGTCATGCGGCCGCGCGATGGCATTGGCCAGACGCGTTGGCTCTTGCAGGTTGTGCAGCGTCGCCAGCCAGTAGGCCTCGGCCGCCGCCGCATCCTGGCGTTGCAGCCAGCCGATGTAATCGCGATAGCGCCCTGCCGGACGTGCGACCGTTTCGCCGCTGTAGTGCTGCAACACCTCGCCGAGCAACTGCGCGCTGCTCCAGCCGTCCATCAGGATGTGGTGGTTGGTATAGATCAGGTGATGACGATCCGTCGCGGTGCGCACCAGCACCAGGCGCAGCAGCGGCGCACAGGTCAAATCCAGCCCCTGTGCGCGCTCTTCGTCGGCAAGGGTTTGCAGCGCCGCGTCCAGCCCGGCTTTGTCGTGCCAGTCGAGCACGCTGAACGGCACTTCAACCTGGCGCTGCACCACTTGCACCGGTTGCGGCAGATCGCCCTGCCAGAAAAACCCGGTGCGCAGAATGTCATGGGCATCCACCACCGCTTGCCACGCCGCCTGGAAGCGTTGTGGATCGACGCCGTCGACGTCCAGGCGCATCTGGTTGATGTAGTCGCCGTTGCCATGTTCGAGCAACGTATGGAACAGCATGCCCTGCTGCATCGGCGACAGCGGGTAGATGTCATCGATGCTTTGCGGTTCGAGCACCAGCGCATCGAGTTGCGCCTGCGACAGTTGCGCCAGCGGGAAGTCCGACGGTGTCACGCCACGGTTGGCGTTGTCGCAGCAATGGCCGATCAGCGCCGTCAATTCCTGCACGTAATCATCGGCCAGACGCTGGATGGTCGCCGCGTCGAACATCGCGCCGCTGTAGGTCCAGCTCAGGTCCAGTTCGCCGCCGAAGACTTTGCCGTTCAGCGCCAGCGGGTTGCCCAGCGGGCCCTGCAGATTGACTTCGGCGCCGCCGGATTCGCCAGTCGGTGCAAACAGGGCGTGGTCGGCGGCATCGAAACTGCCGTCGAACTGGCCCAGATAGTTGAAGGTCAGGCGTGGTGTCGGCAAGGCTTGCAGGGCTTGGCGAGCCAGCTCATCGCCCAGATGCGCGAGCGCGCCGAAGCCGATGCCTTTGTGCGGAATCGCCCGCAGTTGTTCCTTGACCTGCTTGAGCGATGCGCCCGGTTCGGCAACCGGCGAAAGGCGCACCGGGAACACACTGGTGAACCAGCCGACAGTGCGCGTCAGGTCGACGCTGTCGAACAGGTCTTCGCGACCGTGACCTTCGAGCAATACCAGCGCATGGTCGGCACCGGTCCAGCGCACCATCACCCGCGCCAGAGCCGTCAGCAGCAGATCGTTGACCTGCGTGCGATAAGCCGCCGGCGCATCCTGCAACAGCTGACGGGTCAGGGTCTGGTCCAGTTTGCTGCGAATGGTCAGCGCCTGATCGTGTTGCTGCCCACCGTCGGGACGGTCGAAAGGCAACGTCGCCGATGCACCTTGCAACTGTTGCTGCCAGAAGCCCAGTTCAGACTGCAACGCAGGCGTGGCGGCGTATTCCTGCAAGGCCTGCGCCCAGGCGTTGACCGCATGGGTCTTGGCCGGCAACTGCACGGCATTGCCCGTAGCGATCTGCCGGTAAGCGTTTTGCAGATCTTCAAACAGAATCCGCCACGACACGCCATCGACCACCAGATGATGGACGATCAGCAGCAGGCGTTGACTGCCATCGGCCAGGTTCGCCAGCACCGCGCGAATCAGCGAGCCACCGCTCAGTTGCAGGCTGCGCTGGGCCTTGTCGCCCAATGCCTCAAGGGCTGCGAGGTCGGCGACCGCGACTTGCCAGAGGATTGTTTCACCCGCCTGGGTCACAACGTCGCGATATTGCGCCGACCAGCCATCCGCCTGCTCGACAAATTCCAGGCGCAGGCTGTCGTGGTGCAGCACCAACGCATCCAGCGCTTGCTCAAGCAAGTTGCCATCGAGCGCCTGACTCGGTTTGAGCATCACCGACTGGTTCCAGTGATGACGATCAGGAATCGCCTGAGCGAAGAACTCCTGATGAATCGGCAACAGTGCCGTGCTGCCGGTGACCGGTTGCTGATCGATCATTTGCAGCGCTTCGCCCGTCTGCGCGACAACGGCCAACGCCTGAATGGTCTGGTGCTCGAACAGGTCTTTGGGCGTGAAGCGGATACCCGCCTGCCGCGCACGGCTGACCACTTGAATGGAAATGATCGAGTCGCCGCCCAGCTCAAAGAAGTTGTCGCTGATACCGGCCTGCTCAAGCTTGAGCACGTCTTGCCAGATCGTCGCCAATTGTTGCTCCAGCGCGTTCTGCGCAGCGACATAGGTCTGTTGCAGTTGGCTGACATCCGGTTTCGGCAGGTTCTTGCGGTCGAGTTTGCCGTTCGGCGTCAGCGGCATGCGTTCCAGACGCAACACATACGCCGGCACCATATGGCCCGGCAGGGTTGCCTTGAGCTGCGCACGCAGCTCTTCGGTGAAGTCGGCGCGGGCAGAATCACCCACCACATAGGCGACCAGACGCTTGCCGCTGCCGGCACTGCCTTCCTGGGCCACGACCACGGCTTCACGCACGCCGTCGAGCGCTTGCAGGGCGGCTTCGACTTCGCCGAGTTCAATGCGAAAACCGCGGATCTTCACTTGATTGTCGATGCGATCCAGATAGTCGAATGTGCCATCGGCGCGCTGGCGAACGAGGTCGCCGGTGCGATAAAGCAAGCCGCCAGTGCGGCTGAACGGATCAGCGACAAAACGCTCGGCGGTCAGCCCCGGACGATTCAGATACCCCCGGGCCAGCCCCGTGCCACCCAGATACAGCTCACCAGCCATACCTTGCGGCAACAGGTTCAGATCGGCGTCGAGCACGTAGGCACTACGGTCACCGATGCGGCTGCCGATTGGCGCGTAAGCGGCGCCGCACGGCACATCGCGGCCGGCCTTCCAGATCAGCGGCGTGACCACGGTTTCGGTCGGGCCGTAGCCGTTGATGATGAAGTCCGGATCGAGCGCCCGTTTGACCCGCTCGAAACTGGCGTTGGGTACCGCGTCGCCGCCAAAGCAATAGATGCGCACGTTGGGCGGATTGCCCACACGCTCGGCGTGTTCGGCCAGTTGTTGCAGGTACACCGGCGGGAACGCGACCACGGTCACGCCATGCTCAATCATGGCGTTGTAGGTCTGCTCCGGTGTCCACAGGCTGTCGTCGCGGATCAGCAACGAGGCGCCGTGGGTGAGGCTGGTCAGCCAGCGCTCATGGGCGCCGTCGAAGGCGAACGACATGAAGTGGAATTCGCAATCGCTGTCGCGCATTTCATAACGCTGACCGATGGCCTGGCAATGCATCGCCAAGGGGCCGTGAGCGACGCTGACGCCTTTGGGGTTACCCGTGGAGCCGGAGGTGTAAATCACATACGCGAGGTTATGCGGATCGAGTTGCACGGGCGGCGCGGTGATCGGCCATTCGCGCAAGTCGAGGCGATCGAGTTCAAGCAGCGGCACCGATTCGGCCACAGGCAATTGCGCCGACACCGACGAGTCGCTGATCAACAGCGCGAGCCCCGAATCCTCGATCAGGTAGGCCAGACGTTCACGCGGATAGCTGGTGTCCAGCGGCACGTATGCGCCGCCAGCCTTGAGCACCGCCAGCAACGCGACGATCACCGCCTCACTGCGCGGCAGGGCCACACCGACGCGGGTTTCCGTACCGACGCCACGGGCGATCAACGCGTAGGCCAATTGGTTGGCGCGCTGATCGATTTCGCCATAGCTGAAGCGCTGACCGTTGAAGATCACCGCCGTGCGTTGCGGACTTTCGCCGGCCAGCGCGGCAATACGCTGATGCACGCCGATGTCCACCGGGTACGGTTGCGGATGGTTTTCGGCTTGCTGGCGCGCCTGCTCTTCAGCGCTGGCCAGGCCGATTTCGCCGAGGTTGCGTTCAGCCGACACGGCAAACTGCTCAAGCAGTTGCAGCAGGTGCGCACTGATGCCGGCGATGACATCGCCGGCGAACTGGCCACGGTCGAAGCTGTAATGCAACGCCAGTTGCTCGCCGAGCGTGACCGCTACGCTGAGCGCATAGTGCGTTTGCTCCAGATTGCCCACGCCACCGAACACCAGCCCTTGCCCGGCCTGACTCAGGGCCTGGGCAATCGGGTAGTTTTCGAACACCAGGATGTTGTCGAACAGCGCTTCGCCACCCTGCCCGGCCCAGCGCTGGATGTCCGCCAGCGGCGTGTGTTCGAAGTCGCGCAGGCTGAGGTTCTGCGCCTGCACCGCTTGCAGCCATTGGCCGACGGTTTGGTCCGGACGCGGCGCACCGATCACCGGCAAGGTGTTGATGAACAGACCGACCTGCTGCTCGATGCCCGGCAGATCCGCCGGACGCCCGGCCACGGTCGCGCCGAACGCCACCGCTTCGTGACCGGTGTAGCGTTGCAGCAACAGCAGCCAAGCCGCTTGCACCAAGGTGTTGACGGTGACTTTCTGCTGACGGGCAAACGCTTCCAGTGCCTTTGTGCGTGGCACGTCCAGCGTCAGGTAGTGGTCGCCGTGACCGCTGAGGTTTCCCCCACCGGTGGCGGCGCGGGCCAGTCGGGTCGGCTCTTGCAGCGCAGCGAGTTGTTCGCTCCAGAAGTCCTGACTGAGTTGACCGTCCTGCCGTTGCAGCCAGGCGATGTAATCGCGAAAACGTCCACCGCCGCTTACCGGCGTCCGGCCGCCGTAACGCAGCAAGACTTCGCCAAGCAACTGCGAGTTGCTCCAGCCGTCCATCAGGATGTGGTGGTGGGTGTAAATCAGGTGCCATTGCTCGGCGCCGGTCTGCACCAGCACCAGTCGCAGCAACGGTGCGCAACTCAGATCAAAGCCTTGCTGACGTTCGGCATCGGCCAACGCTGCTAGAGCGGCTGGCTGATTGTCGCGGTTGCGCCAGTCCAGCGTGGTAAACGGCAACTGCACCTGCTTGTGCACGATCTGCAGCGGCTGCGTCAGTTCGCCCTGCCAGACGAAACCGCTGCGCAGAATGTCCTGCGCGTCGACGGTGGCTTGCCATGCAGCGCGGAAACGCTCGGGATCAACGCCTTGCACATCGACGCGCAACTGGTTGATGTACTCACCCGCCGCTTGCTCGTAGAGGGTGTGGAACAGCAAACCCTGCTGCATCGGCGACAGTGGATAAAGGTCATCGAGCTGACCGGCCGGCACCGGCAGTGCATCGAGTTGCGCCTGCGTGACCTGCGCCAGCGGGAAGTCCGACGGCGTCGCTTGCGCGGCTTGCAGGGTGCAGCAATGTTCGATCAGCGCGTGCAACTCGACGGCGTATTGATCCACCAGTTTCTGTACGGTTGCGCCGTCGAACATCTCGCGGCTGAACCCCCAACTCATCGACAGTTCGCCGCCATACACCTGACCTTCCACGGTCAGCCAGTTGGCCAGCGGCGCCTCTGGATCCTGCGCGACACCGCTGTTTTCAGCGCACGGTACGAACAGCGCCGCCTCGTCGAACTGGCGGTCGAACTGGCCGAGATAGTTGAAGGTAATGCGCGGCGGCGCCAGCGACTCAAATTCGGCGCATACCGACGGCGCCGCGAGATAACGCAGCACGCCATAGCCCAGACCTTTGTCCGGCACCGCGCGCAGTTGCTCCTTGATCGACTTGATCGAACCGTCGAGATCGTCGACGGCAATCAGATTTACCGCGAACAGGCTGGTGAACCAGCCCACAGTGCGACTCAGGTCGATGTCATCGAACAGATCTTCGCGACCATGCCCCTCCATCTCGATCAGCGTGCCCGGTTGCTCGCTCCAGCGGCTGATGGTGCGCGCCAGTGCCGTGAGCAGCAGATCGTTGACCTGCGTGCGATACGCTGCCGGCGCCTGTTGCAACAGTTGACGGGTGCGCTCGGCGTCGAGGCGCCATTGGATTCTCTCGCCATGCCGGTTCTGCAGGCTGCCATCCGGACGCTCGCACGGCAGATCCCGGGCATCCTGATGCTGGGCTTTCCAATAATTCAGTTGATCGTCGAAACGCGACGCTGCGCTTTCGAGGCGTGCTGTCCAGCTCTGGAAGGCTGTGGTTTTTGCCGGCAATTGAATGCCGCCGCCCGCCGCCAGTTGCTCATAGGCCTGCTGCACATCTTCCAGCAGCACTCGCCAGGAAACCCCATCCACCACCAAGTGATGAATGATCAGCGCCAGACGCTGGCTGCCATCGGCCAGCGTGACCAGCAACGCGCGCACCAGCGGGCCGTTGCGCAGATCAAGACTGCGCTGGGCCTCGTTGCATAAGGCGTTCAACTGCTCGACAGAGTCGGCGTCGCGCTGCCACAGCCCAGCGTTTTCAACCCGTGGGCCGTGGCTTTGCTGCCAGCCTTCGGCGTTTTCGACGAAGCGCAGGCGCAGGGCATCGTGGTGGTTGATGACGTGCGCCAGCGCGGTATCGAGCCACTGAGCGTTCAAAGTGGCGCGCGGGGTCAGCAGCAGCGACTGGTTCCAGTGCTCACGCACCGGCATCGCATGGCTGAAGAAGTGTTGCTGGATCGGCCCGAGTACGGCGTCGCCGGTCACTGGCCCTTGATCCACCGACGTCTGGCTGTCCAGCGTGGCGACCCGTGCGAGGCTGCGCACGGTCTGGTACTGGAACAGATCACGCGCACTGACGCGAATCCCGACCTGTCGCGCCCGGCTGACCACTTGAATGGAGATGATCGAGTCGCCGCCCAGCTCGAAGAAGTTGTCTTCGAGGCCGACGCGCTCAAGACCGAGCACGTCGGCCCAGATCGCCGCCAGGGCTTTTTGCATCGTGTCCTGCGGCGCAACGAAGGCTTGCTGCGGCGCGGCGTCAGGTTGCGGCAGAGCCTTGCGATCCAGTTTGCCGTTGGCGGTGACCGGCAGTGTGGCCAGGGTCATCAGGTAGGTCGGCACCATGAATTCCGGCAGACTGCCGAGCAGCCAGGCCTTGACGTCCTGCTGCCATTGCTCGTGCGGCTGAGTATTTTCCAGCACCAGATAAGCCACCAGATGCTTGCCGCCCTGCACCAGCACCACGGCCTCACGCACCCGCGAGTGCTGCATCAGGCGGGTTTCGATTTCACCGAGTTCAATGCGCAAACCGCGCAGTTTCACCTGATGGTCGAGACGGCCCAGGTACTCGATCACGCCGTCAGTTCGCTGACGCACACGGTCACCGGTACGGTACAGGCGCGCGCCCTCATGGAACGGGCACGGCACAAAACGTTCGGCGGTCAGTGCCGGACGCTGGTGATAACTGCGCGCCAGCCCCGCTCCGCCCAGGTACAGTTCGCCGGCCACGCCACTTGGCACCGGCGACAGTTCGGCGTCGAGCACATGGGTGCGCAGGTTGGCGATCGGACGACCGATCGGCACGCTGTCGGCGCCTTCGTCGACGCAAGTCCAGTGGGTGACGTCGATGGCCGCTTCAGTCGGGCCGTAGAGGTTGTAGAGGCCGGCATTCGGCAGTTTGGCGAAGACTTGCAGTTGCGCATCCAGTGGTAATGCTTCACCGCTGCACACGATGCGTTTGAGGCCGGCGCACGTTTCGACGCCCGGCTCGTGAATAAACGCCTGCAACATCGATGGCACAAAATGCAGCGTAGTAATGCGGTGGCGGTTAATGGTGTCGATCATCTGCCGCGGATCACGGTGCGCCCCAGGCGCAGCGACGACCAGACGCGCACCGCTGAGCAGCGGCCAGAAGAACTCCCAGACCGATACGTCGAAGCTGAAAGGGGTTTTCTGCAGCACCGAATCACTGGCGTCCAGAGCGTAAGCGTCCTGCATCCAGCACAAGCGGTTGACCAGCGCGGCGTGACTGTTGCCGGCCCCCTTTGGCTTGCCGGTGGAACCGGAGGTGTAAATCACGTACGCAAGATTCAACGGATCAACCGGTACATCCGCACGGCTTTCACTGTAGCCGTCGAGCAGGCCCGGCTGATCCAGCGCAATGACCTTGACGCCGTCAGTCGGCAGGGATGTCAGCAGCGCCGCTTGGGTCAACAGCAAGGTGATGGCGCTGTCCTCGATCATGTAGGCCAGACGTTCCTGCGGATACTCCGGGTCCAGCGGCACATAGGCGCCACCCGCCTTGAGGATGGCCAGCAGGCCGACGACCATCTCCAGAGAGCGCTGGGCGCAGATGCCGACCAGACTGTCGGCCTGTACGCCTTGCTCACGCAGCAGCTGCGCCAGTTGATTGGCCCGGGCATCCAGCTCGACGTAGCTCAAGGTCTGCTCACCAAACACCAGCGCTGGCGCATTCGGCGTACGGGCAACCTGCGCTTCGATCAGTTGATGAATCGACTGCTCGGTCGGGTAAAGCGCCGGCGTATCGTTCCAGGCGTGCACCAGCGCGTGATGTTCATCGACCTCCAGCAGTGGCAACTCGCCAACCCGCTGCGACGGATCAGCGACCATCGCTGCCAGCAAGCGCAGCCAGTGACGTGCCATGCGTGCGATGGTCGCGGCGTCGAACAGGTCGCTGGCGTAGGTCAATGCGGCGTGCAGCTTGCCACCCTTCTCGCAGGTATCCAGGGTCAGGTCGAACTGCGTGGTACGACTCTGCCAGTCGAGACTGCTCAGCGCCAGACCCGACGCGGTGCTCAGCGCGGCGACGTCGGCCACTTGCGGCTGGTGGTTGTACATCACCTGGAACAGTGGCGTGTGGCTGAGGCTGCGTTCCAGTTTCAGCGCTTCGACCAGTTGCTCGAACGGCAGATCCTGATGAGCCTGGGCGCCGAGCGCGGTTTCCTTGATCGCGCGCAGCAGATCATCGACGCGGGTCTGGCCGTCCAGTTGCGTGCGCAGCACCTGGGTGTTGACGAAGAAGCCGATCAGCCCTTCGATGTCCCCACGGTTGCGGTTGGCAATCGGTACGCCGACACGGATATCCGTCTGACCGGTATACCGGTGCAGCAGCGCGTTAAAGGCGCCGAGCAAAAACATGAACAAGGTGACCTGATGCTGCTGCGCGGTGTTGCGCAGTTGCTCGGCCAACTGAGCGTCGACGGCAAATTCGTAGCGGGTACCGCGATAGCTCGGCACCGTCGGGCGCGAATGATCCAGCGGCAATTCCAGTACCGGATGTTCGTCGCCCAGTTGCGCCTGCCAGTAGTCGAGTTGGCGTGCCTGCTCGCCCGCCTCCAGCCAGCGCCGTTGCCACAGGGCATAGTCGCTGTACTGAATCGGCAGCGGCGCCAGTAGCGGCGGCTGATCGCCATCGAACGCGTCGTAGCAGCGGATGAATTCATCAATCAGCACGTTCATCGACCAGCCATCGGAGACGATGTGGTGCAAGGTCAGCAACAGGACGTGTTCCTGCTCCGCGAGTTTGAGCACATTGACCCGCAGCAGCGGGCCGACTGCCAGATCGAACGGCAGCACCGATTGTTGCTCGGCGGCGTGAACCACAGCCTGCTCGCGTTCGGCCTGCGGCAGAGCGCTGAAATCTTCACGGGCAATCACCAGCGGTGCGCTGGCCGGCACTTGCAGCAGGCGGTCATCGGCCTGGCGCTGGAACACCGTGCGCAGGGTTTCGTGACGCTCCACCAGACAGGCGAAGGCTTGCTCCAGCGCCGCCACATTCAAGCGCCCACTCAGACGCACTGCGCCCGGCAAGTTGTAGGCGCCACTTTGCGGATCGAGTTGCCAGAGAAACCACATGCGCCGCTGCGCGTAGGACAACGCCTGACGATCCTCGGCCTCGATGCCGGCGGGGATCGGAAACCGGGCGAAATCCACGCCCTCCTTTTGCAAAGCCGCAAGGAACATCTGGCGCTTTTCCAGCGGCAGTCCGATAAACCGGCGAGCAAGTTTCAAGGAGTCTTCAGCATTCATTTCTCAGCATCCGGATCAGTAGGCAGGCAGCACAAAGGCACGTCGTCCCTATAAAACGAATGCAGACCGGAAAAATTAGCGAATGAGAACAACTGTCAGGCGGGAAGCAGAACGGGGATTTTTCAGTTAATACAAATCAAATGTGGGAGGGGCTTGCTCGCGAATGCGCTTATCAGTCAGCAATACATCAACCGAAACACCGCATTCGCGAGCAAGCCCGCCCCCGCAGGTATTGCCGTGATCATGCGGTTGCGGCGCTGGCATGCCGGCGATGATGCAGGTCGAGTTGATCCTTGATCACCTTCAGCACCTTGGCCTCATGTTCATGAATGAAAAAGTGCCCACCGGCGAGCATGTCCACCGAGAAGCTGCCACGGGTTTCCTTGCTCCAGCCGATCAACTGCTCGGCGGTGGCGCGGTCAGCCTTGCCGCCGAACACATGCACCGGGCAATTGAGCAGTGGTCGCCGTAACGGCTCGAATCTGCCGCAGAGCTGGAAGTCCGCGCGCAGGATCGGCAGCGTCAGGCTCATCAACTCCGCGTTGGCCAACACTTCTTCGCTGGTGCCATTGAGTGTGCGCAATTGATCGATCAGCTCGGCGTCGGTTTTCGGCTCGGCAAACCCGCGTTCGTAATCGGCGCGCATCGTCGGCGCTGCCGTGCCCGAGGCGAACAGTGCAACCGGTTCCGGGCAACCGAGGGCACGCAAGGCGTGCGCCATTTCGCAGGCCAGCAACGCGCCAAGGCTATGGCCGAACAACGCGTAAGGCGTCTTGAGTGTCGGGCACAACTCTTTAGCCAGTTGCCTCGCCAGTGCACGCATGTCGGTGTGCAATGGCTCACCGAAACGTGCGCCGCGCCCCGGCAGCTCTACAGGTTGCAAGTGCAGCCATTGCGGCATCTTCGGCCGCCAGCGGCTGTACACCATGGCACTGGCGCCAGAGTACGGCAGGCACAGCAGGGTCAGCTTGGTCACCATGCGCTCCTCAAAAAAACTATCCGTAGTGAGAAACGGATTGCGCCCTGAACAAATTAGTCGCCAGCCAGTAAATCCTGCATACAGGCGCTCGTTAACTGTTCAGACCAAAACCAATAATGAGGATTCACCGTGGACCTGCAGCGCATTCTGGGCAAGTTGTTCGCCAATGCCGGTGCCGTCGGCATCGAAGGCGTTTTCCAATTCGTGTTTGGCCCGCAGCAGGCCTACTGGTCCGAGGTCAAGGCCAGCAGCCGCACTGTGCCGGGCCGACATGCCAGCCCCGATGTGACCATCGAAGTCGCCGAGTGTGATTTTCTCGGGATCATGGGCGGCATGGCCAACGTCGAAGAACTGTTCGCCAGCGGTCGCCTGAGGATCGGCGGCAACATGGGCCTGGCGACGCTGCTGCCGCAGATCATCGAGCATGCGATGCACGGTGGCCCCGTGACGGAAAAGGTCGACATGAACAAGCGCTATCCGACCCCGCCGCGCTTCAGTGAAAAACTCACCGCCAGCCTGCCGACACAGATCAGCATCGAGCGACGCGCGCGCAACGAGTTGTCGGTCAGCGAATTCAAAAGCAAGTACTTGCCTAACGGTATTCCCGTGGTGATCAGCAACGCGCTGCACGACTGGCCGTTGTTCAAACTCAGCCGCGAAGAATCGCTGGTGCATTTCGCCGAACTGCAAGGCATCACTCGCCATGGCGATTACGTGAAGAAAACCTTCTCTACCGAACGTGATTTCCGTTCGACATCGATGGCCGACTTCATCGCCTCGCTGGACACGCCAGCGGCCAAAAGTGCAGACGGTGAACCGCCGGCGTACATGGGCAACAACATTCTGCCGACGCAATTGATGCAGCAGATCCAATACCCGCCCTACTTCGATGCCACGCTGTTCATCCCGCCACGAATCTGGATCGGCCCCAAAGGCACGCTGACGCCGTTGCATCGCGACGACACCGACAATCTGTTTGCTCAGGTCTGGGGGCAGAAGACGTTCACCCTCGCCGCGCCTCATCACCGTGAAGCGCTGGGCACCTGGTCGACGGCGCCCAAGGGCGGTCTGGATGGCTGTGACTTCAACCCGGATGCGCCGGACTACGAACGCTTCCCGGCGGCGCGGGATGTGACATTCCTGCGGGTGACGCTGGAGGCAGGGGACCTGCTGTTCTTGCCGGAGGGCTGGTTCCATCAAGTGGTGTCGGTGTCGACGTCGCTGTCGGTGAACTTCTGGGTCAACTCGGGGCGCGGTTGGTGACCGCGCCCACAAGGACGAGCTCATTTCAAATGTCGGAAGCTCTGCACCGCCGAAACCAGCACCACCGATCCGGCCGCAATCGCCAGCCAGAAACCGCTACGCGCGCCAAAGGCATCCACCAGCGCCCCGGACCCGGCAGCACCGACAGCGACGCCGATGCTCAGACCGGTCACCAGCCAGGTCAGACCTTCAGTCAGTTTGGCCGGCGGCACAATACGCTCAATCAACGCCATCGCCACAATCAGCGTCGGCGAGAAGAATAGCCCGGCGATAAACACCGCCACCGACAACCCGAAAATATTGCTCGCCAGCAGCAACGGCAAGGTTGTCACCGCCGTCGCCATACCGCCATACAAAAACAATCGCGGCAACGGCAGTTTCGAACGCATCGCACCAAACGCGATCCCGGCCAGGCACGAGCCGATGGCGTACACCGACAGCACAATGCTCGCCGCGGCCGGCTGCCCTTGATGCTGGGCGAACGCGACGCTGACCACATCGATCACGCCGACGATGATGCCCATGGCGGTCATCAACAGCAGCAACCATTGAACGTCCGTCGAGCGAATGATCGAGCCTTGGTGATGGGATGCGTGGGGATGCACCGCCGGCTCGGTGCTGCGCTGGGCCACGAACGCCGTTACGCCGATCGCCAACATCAACAACGCCGCCAGCGGCCCGGCTTCGGGAAACACCGCCACGCACAATCCCACCGACAGCGGCGGGCCGACGATAAAGCAGACTTCATCGAGCACAGACTCCAGCGCATACGCGGTCTGCAGTTGTGGCTGGCCGCGATAGATTTGCGTCCAGCGCGCCCGCACCATCGCCGACATGCTCGGCATGCAACCGGCCAACGCGGCGAAGATGAACAGCGTCCAGGTCGGCGCCTGCAACCGCGTACACAGCAACAACATCAACAACGCCCCGCCACCGATCAATGCCGACAGCGGCAAAACGCGCCCCTGACCAAACCGATCGACCAGCCGCGACACCTGCGGCGCACAAAACGCGGTGGCCAAGGCAAACGTCGCCGCCACCGCACCCGCCAGCGCATACCCGCCCTTCAACTGCGACAGCATGGTGATCACGCCGATGCCCGTCATGGAAATCGGCATACGCGCAATCATCCCCGCCAACACAAAATTTCGGGCGCCGGGGGCATTGAACAATTCGCGGTAAGGGTTTGCCATCGGTTGCAGCCTCATCAAGGGCGGCCAAGTTGCCATAAAGGCTGATGAGCGTGGAAGCGGGGAATTGTTGGTGGAGTGTGAAAGCCTTCCTATCGTTTATTTCATGTTCGTCGATGAACTCTGGCCGCCGGCCATCAGTCAGCTAAATAAGCCCTCAATCCAGGCGCGACTTCGCATGCAGATTTCCCTCGCCCATCAAGTGGCACTCATCACCGGCGCCAGTTCCGGCATCGGTCATGCGGCTGCCAAAGCCCTCGCCGCTGCCGGCGCTGCGGTCGTCATCAACTACAATCGTCATGCCGAACCCGCCCAAGCGCTGGCCCGGCAGATCATCGCCGACGGTGGTCAAGCCCTCGCCATTGGCGCCGATGTGTCAAAAGAGGATGAGGTCGAACGGATGTTCACTGACACCCTGGAAGCCTTTGGCTCACTGGATATTCTGGTGGCCAATTCCGGCCTGCAAAAAGACGCCGCCGCCGTGGACATGTCGCTGGACGACTGGAACACGGTGATCGGCGTCAACCTCACCGGCCAGTTCCTCTGCGCTCGCGCCGCGCTGCGGATTTTCCAGCGCCAAGGGATTCGCGAAGGCGTCTCCCGGGCCGCTGGCAAGATCATTCACATGAGTTCGGTGCACCAGCGCATCCCATGGGCCGGGCACGTCAACTACGCGGCCTCCAAGGGAGGCGTTGATCAGTTGATGCAGACCCTCGCTCAGGAAGCCAGCCATCAGCGCATTCGCATCAACGGCATTGCGCCGGGAGCGATTCGCACGGCGATCAATACCGCGGCCACTGAAGGGGATGCCGGCGAAAAACTGCTCGAGCTGATTCCCTACGGACGTATCGGCGAAGCTGAAGACGTCGCCAACGCCCTGGTCTTCCTCGCCTCTGACGCGTCCGACTACATCGTCGGTACGACCCTGTTCATCGACGGCGGCATGAGCCTCTATCCGGAGTTTCGCGGCAATGGCTGAACATCATCAAGAACGACAAAGCCCGATCGACGCCCACGGCATCATCGGCGACATGCGCAGTGCGGCACTGGTCAACGACAAGGGCAGCGTGGATTTTTTCTGCTGGCCGGAGTTCGACAGCCCGTCGATTTTCTGTTCGCTGCTGGATACCCCTGAAGCAGGGATTTTTCAACTGGCACCGGACTTGCCCGATGCACGGCGCGAACAGATTTACCTGCCGGGCACCAACGTCTTGCAGACCCGCTGGCTCAGTGAGCACGCGGTGGTCGAAGTCACCGACCTGCTTCCCATCGGCGACAACGAAGATGACATGCCGGTACTCATGCGGCGGGTTCGGGTGGCCAGCGGTCAGGCGAAGTTTCATATGCGCTGCGCCGTCAAGCATGACTACGCCCGCGCCGAAACGAGCGCCCGGATGGACAGGCAAGACGTGTTATTCAGTGCCAGCGGTTATCCAACCCTGCGGCTGGCTGCCGACCAGGCGCTGAACATTGACGCAGGCGCGGCTGTCGCAACGTTCACCTTGCAGCAGGATCAGCAAGCCTCGTTCATGCTCGGTGAAAACCAGGATCCTCGCTTTGCCGAAGGGGCCGGCAACCTGTGCATGGCGCGCACCCTGAAGTACTGGCGCGACTGGATCGGCCAGTCCAGCTATCGCGGACGCTGGCGCGAGATGGTCAACCGCTCGGCGCTGGCACTCAAGCTGCTGACCTCACGCAGACACGGCGCCATCCTCGCCGCCGCCACGTTCGGCCTGCCGGAAACGCCGGGGGGGTCGCGCAATTGGGACTATCGCTACACCTGGATCCGCGACGCCTCATTCACGGTATATGCGTTCATGCGTCTTGGCTTTGTCGGGGAAGCCAACGACTACATGCGCTGGCTGCGTGGCCGGGTCAGCGATGGCCACGGCAAATCGATGAAACTGAATATTCTTTACGGTATCGACGGGCGCCAGCGGTTGCCGGAAACCGAGCTGACTCACCTGTCAGGTCACGGCGGCGCCCAACCCGTGCGGATCGGCAACGAAGCCTACGACCAAATCCAGCTCGACATTTTTGGCGAGTTAATGGACGCGGTGTACCTGGTCAACAAGTACGGCGATGCGATTTCTCACGAGGGCTGGAATCATGTCCGGCAAATAGTCGACCGCGTCTGTGAGACTTGGCAGAACAAAGATGTAGGAATTTGGGAAATGCGCGGTGAGCAGCATCATTTTCTGCACTCACGGCTGATGTGCTGGGTAGCGCTGGATCGCGCGATTCGCCTGGCTTACAAACGCTCGCTGCCCGCGCCATTTGCGCGATGGGATCAAACCCGACAGGCCGTTTATAGCGACATTTGGGAAAACTTCTGGAACGAAGAACATGGGCATTTTGTTCAGTACCAGGGCGGCACCGCGCTGGACGGCTCGATGCTGCTGATGCCGTTGATGCGCTTCGTCAGTGCCAAGGACCCGCGCTGGCTGGCAACGCTGCAAGCCATCGAGAAAAGCCTGGTGCGCGAAGGCATGGTCTATCGCTATCGCAACGACGACAACGGCATTGATGGCCTGCCCGGCACCGAAGGCGCGTTCGCCGCCTGCTCATTCTGGTACGTCGAATGCCTGGCGCGCGCCGGGCAAGTGGACAAAGCGCACCTGCAATTCGAACAATTGCTGCGCTACGCCAACCCGCTGGGGCTGTATGCCGAGGAGTTCGACACCCATGGACGCCACTTGGGCAACACGCCACAGGCGCTGACACACCTGGCGTTGATCAGCGCGGCAAGTTTTCTGGATCGTCGTTTGAGCGGAGAAAAGAATGCTTGGCAGCCGTAATGTCGTCAGAGGCTGTCGGAAATTTCACTCAAATAACCCTCGCTGTAGGACTAAAACCCGCCACTGATGCAGGAAAGTCCTGTCCCTGCGGCGAGGGACTACAAATACTCAACAGCACTTGATCCATCCTCCCCCTGCAACTTGCACTTACACCCCGAAATACCTTGTTGCCAGCTGTTTAATCCGCCCCTACCATCCACCGCAACGGGCACAGCGGAGCTGTCCAACAAAACCCGATTCAAGGAACCAGAATGACCCACCACGTCCAGCGCACCATCGACTCGCCCCTGCGCACCGGCCTGACCCGCACTCAACTGTGGGAGGCCGACGACAAAGGCCTGATCAAATGCTGGGAAATCGGCCGCCAGCGCGCCATCCGTTTCCCCGAACTCGCCCAACAGTGCCTCGCCGACGAATTGCCGGTACTCGGCTGGAAAGGCGGCGTCAGCCGTAGCTTGAAGAAAAGCGAGAAGTACGGCTCGCTCAAATACCTCGCCCAGTGGCAGGGGTTGCGCGGGGAAGACCTGGATATTCACTTGAGTGAAGAACGCTCGCTGACCTGTTCGCGGACAAAGATGCGGGTCACGTTTACCCCGGATCGGAGCAAGTATTTCAATCAGGTGGCGGAAGCTGAAGCCTGACCGGGCCAACGCTCAGGGCAGTGCTGGATCTTTTGCAGCACTGACCGAAAAGCGCTCCCGATAAGCCTGCGGCGTCACGCCAATCGCCCGCAGAAAACTGCGGCGCAGCGTCTCTTCACTGCCAAACCCGCAGTGGGCGGCGATGCGTTTGACCGGCAAGCCCGTATCACTGAGTAACCGCCTCGCCGTTTCGACGCGAATCAGCTCAATCGCCCGCGCCGGGGTCTGGCCGGTGTCGGCGCGGTAGTGGCGCACGAAGCTGCGCTCGCTCATGCCCGCCTGCTCGGCCAGGGTCGGCACGCCTAGATCGCAGGTCAGGTTCTCGGCGATCCAGGCATGCAAGTCATCAAAGCGATTGCCCTGATTTTGCAACGCAAGCGTCACGCTGAACTGTGACTGCCCGCCCGGGCGTTTGAGGAACACCACCAGATGCCGGGCGACGTCCAGCGCAATCTCGCGACCGAGGTCTTGCTCGACCATCGCCAGTGCCAGATCGATGCCGGCGGTGACGCCCGCCGAGGTCCAGACCGGGCCGTCGTTGATGAAAATCGGATTGGCCTCGACCTGCAGTTTCGGGTGCTGCTGCGCCAGTTGTTCGCAACGGGTCCAGTGGGTGACGACGCGACGACCGTCGAGCCAGCCGCTGGCTGCGAGCAAGAAAGCCCCGGTGCACACCGAAGCCACGCGCCGACATTTCGCCGCGTGTTCGCGCACCCAATCCACCAGCGGCACATCTTCGGTCGCCGGATAAATGCCCCAGCCACCCGCAATGATCAGCGTGTCGCTGGGCTCTTGCGGTAGCGGTTCGGCCAATACCGCCAAGCCTGCCGACGACATCACCGCCCCGCCCTCGCGGGCAATCACCGTCGGCGCATACGGAATCGGCAAACCGCGCTGGCGGGCAATGTCGTTGGCCGAGGCGAATACCTGCAAAGGCCCTGTGACGTCGAGGATCTGCATGTTGGCAAACGCGAGTACGTGAATGGCTTTGGGCATTTGGCGTAATTCGTGGGGTAATTGGCGTATACGCCAGAACCTACGCGCCTACAGTAAAGCCGTCCACCCCTTCAATGGAGAAAAACACCATGACGTTGCAGATCGGTTTTCTATTGTTCCCGCAGGTTCAGCAACTCGACCTGACGGGCCCGTATGACGTGCTCGCTTCGCTGCCGGATGTGCAGGTGCACCTGATCTGGAAGGATCTGATGCCCATCACCGCCAGCACCGGTCTGCTGCTCAAACCGACCACGACGTTCGAAGACTGCCCGGATCTGGATGTGATCTGTGTGCCGGGCGGTGGCGGCGTCGGGCCATTGATGGAAGACGAGCAGACCCTCGCGTTCATTCAACGCCAGGCCGCCCAAGCGCGTTACGTGACCTCGGTGTGCACCGGCTCGCTGGTACTCGGCGCCGCCGGTCTGCTGCAAGGCAAGCGCGCCACCACGCACTGGGCGTACCACGAGTTGCTGCCAACCTTGGGCGCGATTGCGGTGAAGGAACGGGTGGTGCGTGACGGCAATCTGTTCACCGGGGGCGGAATTACGGCCGGGATCGACTTTGCGCTGGTGCTGGCGGCTGAACTGGTCGATGCCGAAACGGCACAACGGGTGCAACTGCAACTCGAATACGCCCCCGCACCGCCGTTCAGCTCCGGCTCTCCTGACACCGCACCGAGCGCAATTGTCGACCAGGCCCGTCTGCTCGCCGCGCCATCGTTGAAGCTGCGCACAGAAATTACCGAACGCGCAGCGGCAAAACTCAACCTGCGCTAATCCCTCTGCCCCCCGGTGGAATACAAATCCCCGGTGGGAGCGGGCTTGCTCGCGGAAACGGTGTATCAGTCGACACATTCATTGCCTGACCCACCGCCTTCGCGAGCAAGCCCGCTCCCACATTGGGATTTGTGTTTGGCCAATGGCTTTGGTGCTGTCCCGGTTTCTCACTTCACCTTCACTTGTCCCCCGCCGCCCGTCCGTGTAGAAAGCCCCTCCACACCCTCTGCACAAGGACCCTCCATGAAGTCTCTGCCATGGTTCTATCTGGCACTGCTCGGCCTCGGCTACGGATTGGCGCTGAGCCTCGGCCAACTCGGCTGGCTGGCATTGATCTCGATCGCGCTTCTGTTATTCGCAGGCTTCGCCGTACGCCAGCAGCAGGTGCCGGTCGGACGTTATCTGGGGCATGGTCTGTTCATTGTTTTGGCCGTGGCGCTGGCCCTGCACTGGCTGCCCGGCTTCTATAACGGCCGGGCCATCGCCCCGCAACGCTTCACCGACAACGCCGTGCCGTTTTCGATGTACCTCAATCTCGACAAACCGCTGATCGGTTTCTGGCTGTTGCTGGTGTGCCCGTGGATTGTCGCGCGGCGGTCGTTGCGCCTGACGGTCTACGCCACTGTTTTGGCCCTGACCTTGAGCGTCATTCTGGCTTTGGGCGGCGCGATGTTGCTCGGCGTGATCGCCTGGGCGCCGAAATGGCCGGATCCGGCGTGGCTGTGGGTGTTGAACAATCTTCTGTTGGTGACACTGGTCGAGGAAGCGTTGTTTCGTGGCTATATACAGGGCGGTCTGAGCCGACACTTCAAACACCTGCCTTATGGCGAAAACCTTGCCCTGCTAGTGGCTTCATCACTGTTTGCACTGGCGCATATCGGCGCAGGCTGGACATGGGTGTTGCTGGCGGGTTTGGCAGGTGTCGGCTATGGTCTGGCCTACCGATTTGGCGGACTCGGTGCGGCGATCGCCACACACTTCGGACTGAACCTGCTCCATTTCGGCTTGTTCACTTATCCGATGCTCGCTGGCTGAAGCAAGAGCCGTTTTGCGACGCCGTACTTAAAACTGAAAAAAAACTTCAATAAAAAGCTGACAGCGCCGACAACCTTTCAAAGCCTTGCGGATTGAAAAACATGCGTAACAACCAGCCCATTACACAACGCGAACGGACCTTTCCGGCTCAGCAACGGTTGATTTCCACAACCGACGCCAAAGGCATGATCACCTACTGCAACGACGCTTTCGTCGAGATCAGCGGGTTTTCGCGTGAAGAATTGATCCGTGCGCCGCATAACCTGGTCCGTCACCCCGACGTGCCGGCGGCGGTGTTTTCGCACATGTGGGGCACACTGAAACAAGGCTTGCCATGGATGGGCATTGTCAAGAATCGCTGCAAGACGGGCGACCACTACTGGGTTAACGCCTACGTGACGCCGGTGTTCGATGGCAGTCAAGTGATCGGTTACGAGTCGGTGCGGATCAAACCCACTGCCGAACAGATCCGCCGTGCCGAAGCGCTCTACCAACGCATCAACCAGGGCAAGTCGGCGATCCCTTCCAGCGATAAATGGCTACCCGTGCTGCAAGACTGGCTGCCGTTCATTCTGGTCAGCCAACTGAGCTTCGTGATCGGCGCGACCCTGAACTCGCACTGGGGCTTTGCCCTGGCGGCCGGTTTGTCGGTGCCGTTGGGCCTGATGGGCCTGCAATGGCAGCAACGCGGGCTCAAACGCCTGTTGCGCCTGGCCGAGCAGACCACCTCCGACCCATTGATCGCACAGATGTACACCGACAGCCGTGGCGCCCAAGCGCGTCTGGAAATGTCGATCCTCAGCCAGGAAGCACGCCTGAAAACCTGCCTGACCCGACTGCAGGACACCGCCGAACACCTGACCGATCAGGCCAAGCAGTCCGACGCTTTGGCGCACAACAGCTCCAGCGGCCTGGAACGTCAGCGCGTGGAAACCGAACAGGTCGCCACCGCCGTCAACCAGATGGCCGCGACCACGCAGGAAGTGGCCAGCCATGTGCAGCGCACCGCCGACGCTACCCAGGAAGCCAATCGCCTGACCGGTCGCGGTCGTGACATCGCCGGTGAAACCCGCGAAGCCATTCAGCGCCTGTCCGTTGTCGTCGGGGAAACCGGTCTGACCGTGACCCAACTGGCCAAGGACAGCGACGAAATCGGCGGCGTGGTCGACGTGATCAAAGGCATCGCCGACCAGACCAACCTGCTGGCGCTCAACGCCGCCATCGAAGCGGCCCGTGCCGGCGAAATGGGCCGTGGTTTTGCCGTCGTGGCTGACGAAGTGCGCCAACTGGCGCAACGCACCAGCGAATCCACCGGGCAGATCCACACCCTGATCGCCAAATTGCAACAGACCGCCAGCAGCGCCGTGCAGACCATGGAAGCCGGGCATCGCCAGGCCGAAGAAGGCGTGGCACGGGTGCTGGAAGCGGATCAGGCTCTGGTGGGCATCAGCGAGGCGGTGGCCAACATCACCGACATGACCACGCAGATCGCCGCCGCGACCGAAGAGCAAAGTGCGGTGGCTGAAGAAATCAGCCGCAACATCAGCAATATCTCGGAACTGGCGGATCAGACCTCGGAACAGGCGCATAACTCGGCGCTGCTGAGTGAAGAGCTGACCAAGACTGCCAATACGCAGTATTCGTTGGTGGAGCGGTTTAACCGCTGACAATCAAAAGATCGCAGCAGCCTCTACACCGATCTCTGGAGCTGCCGAAGGCTGCGGATTTTTGATCTTGCTTCATTAAAAAACCCGGACAGCGAAAGCTTCCGGGTTTTTTATTGTGGTGAGACCTACCCCAACCCTCTCCCCCAAGGGGGTCTGGTCAAACGATCCTGGACCGTGTATCTCGCGACCTGGACATTTGTACTCAGCGCCCACACTTACGCGAGGTCGTCCAGCTGTCAGGTTTTACAGTAGACACGCGTCCATAAAATCACCATCAATGGGCACTCAGGTGTTTTCGCCGGTCTTTGTTCATTCCCCAAGAAGGATTTCATCATGAGCGCCAAGTGCATTTTCATCCCGAAGCAAAACAGTGTTCAGCCCGCCACCCATGATTTTCACTGGAGTTTCAACGCGGGCCCAATCTACGCTCAAGACAGCTCGTTTCACTACAGCGTCTTCCCGCCGACCGGCAAAGAAAGTTGGGTGTTTAGCGGTTCGACCGGGACGGGGGAGGAGGAAAACTATTTCGCCTTGCTTTTGAGCGTGCCTTACCTGGACGAAGACTTGATGGAGTACACCTACAAACTGAATGACGGCCAAGGGTTGCATGTTTCCCATATCCATTCGATACCGGCCCCACCGGGTTTCACGGGATTCGCAACTGTCGATGCCGATGATGCGGAGCTCACGATCAGACTGGATCGGAAAACAGGCACGGTCACCGGCAATTTCACCGCAACATTCAAATCCGCTGGGTATCGCTTAAAGCCGGACGGCACTTTCAAACTGACAAGAACCGATCAATAAATCAGCATCAGACATTACGGTTTATGCCCGATGAGCGGGGCAAGCGCCCCACTCATCATCTTCGCCGCTATGACGGCAAACGGAGTTTATCCAATAGCCGATTGACCGACAGTTCGTTCAGCATGATCACCTGTTGCAGCGCCAGTAGCGGTTTGCGCTCCGGGCCGCCCACCGAGCTGGCGATATTGCCGGCCATGGCATGGGCGTTTGAAAGCGACTCGCAGGCCTCGACGCGCGGGGGTTCGTCATCCAGCGTGGGGGCGACGAGATAGACGGGGCGAAACCTGGGCGAGCTTGGCAGGGTCGCCAGGTCTGCGGGCTTGAGGCAGTAGACACTCCCAATCAGTCAGAACCCCGAACACTGCTGCGATACATAAACACCAAAGCCAACCCCAAACAAACCATCGCCAACATCCGGTTAGCGGACAAATCGATAGCCGGGTTACCAAGCCAGCCAAAGTTATCGATCAACATCCCCATCCCGAGCTGCCCGACAATTACCGCCACGGTCGCCACCGCGGTACCCACCCGAGGCACTGCACCGACCATCACGATCATGTACACCACGCCAAACAACGCACCGCTGAGCTGCCATTTCGGCACGTCGAGCAAACTCACCGCGTGGGCCGGTTCGAAGAACACAATCAGCAACCCGGTAACCAGCGCACCCACGGCAAACGTCAGCAAACTACTGCGCAACACCCCAACGGTTTCACCCAGACGCCCATTGATCGCAGCCTGAACACTCAACACCGCGCCCGCTGCAACCACCACGGCCAACAAAATAATCAGATTCATCATCAACCCCGAGCAATCAAGACAAGTGCCGCGACAATCAGCAGCAGCGCCAGCCAACGTTCACCGTTGACCTTTTTACGAACCGCGCCGAACCAGCCAAAGTGGTCGATCAACACACTCTTGCCAACCTGCCCGGAGAGAATCGCGATCATGGTCATGGCGATGCCGATGTGCGGGGTCGCCAGCGTCAGCACCACCACATAGACCGGTCCGAGAACACCTCCGATCAACTGCCAGCGCGGCAATGTGTTCAACGCCGGCCCTTGTTGCTGGCCGCTGAACAACAGGAGCAAAAACAGAATCGCCGAGCCCACGCCGAAAATGCTCAACGTCGCCCACAAATGCCCCACCTGCACACCCAACGGCCCGAGCAACCCGGCCTCTACCGACAACCCCATCCCCGCCAAAATCACCAGCGGCAGCAACAACAAGCGCAACCCCGGTCTGACCGCCGGCGGCGCAACACTCACTTCATCCAACGTCTGCATCACAAACATCCAGGCCAATAAACGATGGCGCGGATTATCGGCTGGCGCCGCTGTGCGATAAATGGGAGCATCCGGACAACACTTTTGCGCAATACGCACAGCAGGGCACCGCATGCACGGGCTTAACGAACTGGGATTCAAAGCGCTAAGGCTATTTGTGGCCGTACTCGACCAAGGCAGTTTCTCCGAAGTCGCCCGCCGCGAAGGCGTGGCGCCCTCATCGATCTCTCGGCAGGTCCAGTTGATGGAGCAGGCGCTCAACCAGCAATTGCTCTACCGCCACACCCGGGCGGTTACGCCAACCGAAGCCGGACGCATGCTCGGCCATCATGCGCGGCTGGTGCTGGTGCAACTGGAAGAAGCCGAGCAGGCGTTGCAGGAACAGCAAAGCGAACCCACGGGCCTGGTGCGAATCAACGCCCCCGTGGTGTTCGGCCAACGCCATCTGACGCCGTGGCTCGGTCAGTTATGCGCGCGCTATCCGAAGCTGCAACTGGATATTCAACAGACTGACCATTACGTCGATCCGCTGCAGGAAGGCGCCGATTTGCTGTTTCGCATCGGCCCTTTGCACGATTCCAGCATGCAAGCGCGGATTCTGGCGCCGCATCGATTCCAGGTCGCCGCCAGCCCCGCTTACCTCAAACGCCACGGCATCCCGCAACATCCGGATGATCTGGCGCAGCATCAGTGCCTGGCCTACAAAGGCGCGACCGGCCAACAGCGCTGGTTTTTTCGCCGTGAGGGGCAAGACTGGACGCCGTATTCGGTCAAAGGCCCGATCACCGGCAACCACGCCGACACCCTCACGCAAGCCGCCGAGCAAGGGTTGGGGCTGGTGATGTTTCCGTCATGGCTGATTGGTGAGGCGGTGCGCGAAGGCACGCTGGTACCGGTACTGAGGCAATATCAGGTCTCCAACAGCCTGGAGCCGCAGCAGATTGCAGTGCTGTGGCCGGGGAGCCGTCGGCTGTCGGTGAAGGTGCGCACAGTCATCGACTTCTTCATCGAATGCTTCGGCGAAATCCCCTATTGGGACAGACCTTAAGCCCTGCACAAAACCCAATGTGGGAGCGGGCTTGCTCGCGAAGACGGTGTGTCAGAGACACAAATACTGAATGTCACGACGCCTTCGCGAGCAAGCCCGCTCCCACAGGTTATGTGTAGCGTTCTAGATACGGAACTGCCCGACCAGTTTGCCCAGTCGCTGGCCCAGATCCGCCAGGCTGCGTGAAGTCTGCGCCCCCAACTGCGTTTCATCCGCCACGTTATCCACCGCCACCGCAATCTGATGCACGCTGCGGTTGATCTCTTCGGCCACCGCCGTTTGCTCTTCGGCAGCGCTGGCAATCTGCGCGTTCATCGAGTTGATTGTCGCAATCAACTCAGCCATCGCATCCAGCGAAGCCCCGGCCTGATTGGCCTGCACCGAGGTGCCATCACCTGCCTCACTGGAACGGCGCATGGCCTCGACCGCCGACTGCGTCCCGGCCTGCAGGCGATCGATCATCCCCTGGATTTCCTGCGTACTGATCTGCGTACGACTGGCCAGCGCCCGCACTTCATCGGCCACCACCGCAAAACCGCGTCCGGCCTCACCGGCCCGCGCCGCTTCAATCGCCGCGTTCAGTGCCAGCAGGTTGGTTTGTTCGGCAATCGAGCGGATCACCCCCAGCACGCCGACAATCGACGACACGTCCTGTTGCAGGCTGTCCAGCGACACGCCACTGCTGCGAATGTCGTCCACCAGCGCATGAATCTGCTTGATGCTGCCGGCCACCACGCGCTTGGCGCTCTGGCCTTCCTCGTCGGTCTGCTGGGCAGCGACTGCAGCGTTTTGCGCACTCTTGGCGACTTCCTGCGCGGCAGCGGACATTTCGTTGATCGCCGTGGCGACCTGATCGGTCTCGTGGCGCTGACGCTCCATCGCTTGATCCGAGCGCTGCGCCTGATCGGACACCTGCGTCACCAACCCGGTCAGTTGCGTGGTCATCTCGGTGATCTGGCGCACCAGACCATGAATCTTGTCGACGAAACGGTTGAACGAGCCGGCCAGTTCGCCGAGTTCATCCTGGCTGGTGATGGTCAGTCGGCGAGTCAGGTCGCCCTCGCCCGCCGCGATGTCATCGAGGTTGGCTTTCATCAAGTTCAGGGGACGCAGAATGGTGTTGGCCAGCAACATCCCCGCCACGGCGATGAGCAACAGCATCACCACAGCCACACCCACGATGCTCAGCACCACGCCTTGCATACGTTCCTGCACCTTGGCTTCGACCACCTCCACCTGCGCCTCGATGCCGTCAAGGTTGACCGAAGAACCGACGGCCATGTCCCACTTCGCCAGGTATTCGGTGTAGCCGAGTTTCGGCACCAGCACCTTGGCATTGCCTGGCAGCGGTGAGCTGTATTGCAGATAGTGGGTGCCGTCCTTCGCCACACTCACCAGACCGCGGTTGACGTAGACGCCGTTTGGATCGCGGTTGTCCTTGAAGCTTTTGCCTACGCCTTCGGGATCATTGGCCTTGAACAGGCGCACGGTCTGGGAGTCGTAACCGAAGAAGTAGCCATCCTTGCCGTAGCGAATACCCGACAACAGTTTGATCGCTTGCGCACGCGCCGCTTCATCGCCGGGAGCGGAGGCGTCGTATAAAGGCTTGATCGCGGTCATGGCCACGGCGACGTAACTTTGCAGCGTGGCTTTGGCGTCGCTGAGCAGACGCTGGCGGGTTTCTTCGACTTCCTTGCTGGCCTGATCCTGAAGGATGAACAGCGTGGTCAGGCTGATCACCAGCGCAAATAGCAACACCGGAAGAACGGCAAGGGAAAGGACTTTAGCCTTGAGACTCAGGCGCATGGGGGGCTCACTCTCTTGGTTTTATTGGCGTGGTTAAAGGCTTTAACGGCACGCCAGATCAAAAGTTGAGCAAACGATTCAATCCCCCCCTGTGGGAGCGGGCCTGCTCGCTCCCACAGGGGGATTTGTGGTGTTACAGAACCATCGCCCCGATCCAACCGAACGCCAGCAGTGGCAGGTTGTAGTGCAGGAACGTTGGCACCACGGTGTCCCAGATATGGTGATGCTGGCCGTCGATGTTCAGGCCGGAGGTCGGGCCCAGCGTCGAGTCCGAGGCCGGTGAACCTGCGTCGCCCAGTGCACCGGCGGTGCCGACAATGCACACGGTCGCCAGAGGGCTGAAACCCAATTGCACACACAGCGGCACGAAAATCGCCGCCAGAATCGGCACGGTGGAGAACGACGAGCCGATGCCCATGGTCACCAACAAACCCACCAGCAGCATCAGCAACACACCCACGCCCTTGCTGTGGTTGATCCATGTTGCCGACGATTCGACCAGTGTCTGCACCTGCCCGGTGGCCTTCATCACTTCGGCAAACCCGGAGGCGGCGATCATGATGAACCCGATCATCGCCATCATCTTCATGCCTTGAGTGAACAGGTCATCGGTCTCGCGCCACTTGACGATACCCGAGGCCGAGAAAATCAGAAAACCGGCCAGCGCCCCGATAATCATCGAGTCCAGCAACAACTGAACGACGAATGCCGCCGCAATCGCCACACCGGCCATCATCAGACTCAGCGGGTTGTACTGCACCGCCACTTGCTCGACCTGCTCGATTTTCGCCAGGTTGTAAACGCGCTTCTTGCGGTAGCTGACGAAAGCCATCGCCAGGCCGAACACCATGCCCAATGCCGGAATACCCATGGCGTGGGTGACATTGATGCCGCTGATGTCGACACCGCTGCGGGCAACGTTGGCCAGCAGGATTTCATTAAGGAAGATGTTGCCGAAGCCCACCGGCAGAAACATGTACGGGGTGATCAGACCGAACGTCATCACGCAGGCAATCAATCGGCGATCCAGTTGCAACTTGCTCAGTACATAGAGCAGTGGCGGTACCAGCAGCGGAATAAACGCGATATGGATGGGCAGGATGTTCTGCGAGGCTATCGCGACCATCCACAGCATGCCGATCAGCAGCCATTTGACGTTGCCGCCGTCGGTCGAATGCTGGCGGTCAACCATTACCAGAACCTTGTCGGCCAGTGCGTGGGCCAAGCCGGACTTGGCAATCGCCACCGCGAAAGCGCCGAGCAACGCGTAGGACAACGCCACCGTCGCCCCGCCGCCCAGACCGCTATTGAACGCCTTGAGCGTGGCATCAATGCCCAGACCGCCGGTCAGACCGCCGACCAGCGCACCGACGATCAGAGCGATCACTACGTGCACGCGGGACAGACTCAGGATCAGCATCACGCCGACTGCTGCAATCACTGCATTCATTTCACTACCTCAAAATCACTGCGGTGCAACAGCCACCGCCAGACAGGATGAGCCCGCCCACGGAGCACCGGCGGATTTGCAAAGAGGGTCTTATTAGAAGGGCGCGCACTTTGCCGCAGAGTGGCAGCGGTGTCAAAGCCTCCAAACCCGCCAATGGCTGTGACAATCCGCCCTATTGTGTTTTAAGGATAAAGAAAGCCGATTCGCGGCCGCTACAGTGCAAAGTCTCAGATATTTATCGAATAAGGACGTCTCCATGTCGCTCAGACAACTTTCCATCCAATGGAAAATCACCCTGCTCGCCGGGCTTTGCCTGGCCGGTATCGTGACCCTGTTGGTCGGTCTTTCGCTGTACCGCATGGAGCACAGTTCCGAACTGGTGAAGGCTTCAAGTATGGAGATGCTCACCGAGTCGGCTCAGGCGCGCATCGAATCCCAGGGAGAAGTGCAGGCGGCGGGCATTCGCCAGCAGTTCATGGACGCCTATCAATACGGCCACGGTTTCTCGCGACAGGTGTTGTTCCTGCGTGAACAGGCAGAAAAGCGCTTTCTCGATGCCTTCGACCTGCGCGAAGACATGACCCGTCAGGTCAAGTCCGCGCTGCAAGCCAATCCGGATCTGCTTGGCCTGTCGCTGGTGTTCGAAGCCAATGGGCTGGACGGCAAGGACGAACTGTTCGCCGGGCAAGCGGAACTGGGCAGCAACGACAAGGGCCGCTTCGCCCTGTACTGGTCGCAGCCCGTACCTGGCAAAGTCACGTCGATGGCGTTGCCGGAAAGCGACATGGCCGATACCAGCACCGGCCCCAGTGGCCAAGCGGCCAACGCTTGGTTCACCTGCCCGCGCACGACCCTCAAGCCCTGCGTGATCGAACCGTACTTCTACGTGATCGACGGCCAGAAGGTGCTGATGACCAGCATCGTCTTCCCGCTGATGGTCAACGGCAAGGTCATCGCTTCGCTGTCGGTGGACATCAACCTCAACAGCCTGCAAGCGATCAGTCAGGGCGCGAGCAAAAAGCTCTATGACGGCCAGACCGCCGTGAGCATCATCAGCCCCGCCGGCCTCCTCGCCGGTTACAGTCCGGACGCCGGCAAACTCAGCCAGCGCCTGGACGCCGTCGATACCACCAGCGGCGCCGAACTGCTGCGCCTGCTCGCCTCCAGCAGCAGCGTCAGCAGCCTGCACAGCAAGGGCCTGTTGAAAGTGCTGTCGCCGTTCCAGCCGATCCCGGGCGGGCCGTCGTGGGGTGTATTGCTCGATGTGCCGGAGAAAGTCCTGGTCAGCCGCGCCGAAGCACTCAAACAACAACTGGATGCGAGCAACACCTCGGGCACGCTGATCGAACTGAGCCTCGGCGTGCTGGCCGCGCTGGTCGGCCTGTTGTTGGTGTGGCTGATGGCGCGCAGCGTGACCAAACCGATCCTCGGCGTGGCGCACATGCTGGAAGACATCGCCAGCGGCGAAGGTGATCTGACCCGGCGCCTGGCCTACGACAAGAAGGACGAACTCGGTCAACTGGCCGGTTGGTTCAACCGCTTCCTCGACAAGTTGCAGCCGATCATCGCCGAAGTGAAACGCTCGGTTCAGGACGCGCGCAACACCGCCGACCAGTCCTCGGCCATCGCCTCCCAGACCAGTGCGGGTATGGAGCAGCAGTACCGCCAGGTCGATCAGGTCGCCACCGCGTCCCATGAAATGAGCGCCACCGCCCAGGACGTCGCCCGCAGCGCCGCCCAGGCCGCTGAAGCCGCCAAGGATGCCGATCGCGCGACCCGTGAGGGCCTGACGGTGATCGACCGCACCACGGCGAGCATCGACACACTCGCCAGTGACATGAGCGCTGCGATGGTCCAGGTCGAAGGCCTGGCCGCCAACAGCGAGAAAATCGGCACGGTACTGGAAACCATCCGCGCCATCGCCGAACAGACCAACCTGTTGGCACTCAACGCGGCCATCGAAGCCGCCCGCGCCGGTGAAGCCGGACGCGGTTTCGCCGTGGTGGCTGACGAAGTACGCAACCTCGCCCGCCGCACGCAAGAGTCGGTCGAGGAAACCCGTCAGGTCATCGAGCAGTTGCAGAACGGCACACAGGATGTGGTGGGTTCGATGGGCAACAGCCATCGTCAGGCACAGGGCAGTGTCGAGCAGGTGGGGCAAGCGGTGACAGCGTTGCGCCAGATTGGCGATGCGGTGACGGTGATCAGCGACATGAACCTGCAGATCGCCAGTGCGGCGGAAGAACAGAGCGCCGTGGCTGAGGAAATCAACAACAACGTGGCGACGATTCGTGATGTGACCGAGTCGCTGTCCGGGCAGGCGAATGAATCGGCGCGGGTGAGCCAGTCACTCAATAGCCTGGCCAATCAGCAGCAGGGTTTGATGGATCAGTTCCGGGTCTAAGGCTCACTGCACAACGCAATGTGGAAGCGGGCTCGCTCGCGAAAGCGGTAGTTCAGTCGACATCTTGATTGACTGACCCGCCGCCTTCGCGAGCAAGCCCGCTCCCACAGTGGTTTTATAGCGACCTGCGGTTCAGCGCCGGGGCAACTCGATCACCACCTTCAACCCGCCCCACTCGCTTTCGCCCAGCACCAACAACCCACCCCACGTATCGACGATATCCCGCACGATGCCCAGCCCCAGACCATGCCCCTGCGTCTGCTCATCAAGCCGCGTCCCACGGCTGAACACTTGACCCCGTTGCGCTTGGGGTATGCCCGGCCCGTCATCCTCCACGCTCAGGGCAAAGCCATCAGTACGCTTGATCACACGGAGACGAACCTCGGCATCCGCCCATTTACAAGCGTTGTCCAAGAGGTTGCCGAGCAGCTCCAGCAGGTCTTCCCGATCCCACGGTAATTGCAGCCCCGGTGGCGCTACGTAACTCAACGCCAGATGCTCGCCGTGGATCATGTTCAGGGTCGCCAACAGTCCCGGCAGTTCTGCGTCACAGTCAAACAACGCTCCCGGCAGCGCATCACCGGACAATCGCGCACGGTTGAGCTCGCGATTGAGCCGCTGCTGCACTTGCTCCAGTTGTTCCTTGAGGATCTTGCGCAACTCGGGATGGCCATCGAATTTTTCGCTCGCCGCCAGACTCAACAGCACCGCCAATGGCGTTTTCAGGGCATGCCCCAAGTTGCCCAGTGCATTGCGCGAGCGTTTCAGGCTGTCTTCGGTATGGGCGAGCAAATGGTTGATCTGCGCCACCAACGGTTCGAGTTCAACCGGCACCTGATCATCGAGTTGCGAACGCTGGCCCTGCTGCAATTGGGCGATCTGTTCACGCGCCTTTTCCAGCGGTCGCAAGGCACGGCGCACGGTGAGCCGTTGCAAAAACAGAATCAGCAACAGCCCGAGCACGCCCAAACCCAGTCCGATCTGGCGCATGCGCTGAAAGCTTTCGCGCACCGGGGTGTAATCCTGGGCGACGCTGATCGAGATCGACTGGCCCAGCCGTCGATAGTCCGAACGCAACACCAGCAACTGCTGCCCGTCCGGGCCCAACTGCAGATTGCTGTGCAGGCCTTGGTGTTCGAGCTGCGGCAGGTCCTGATCCCACAACGAACGGGAACGCCAGTGACTGTCGGCAAAATCAATGCGGAAATAGTGCCCGGAGAACGGTCGCTGATAGGCCGGCGACAGGTGCCGCTCATCCAGCTGCAAGCCTTGCGGGCCACGCACCAGCGCCACCAGCAGGCTTTCGCTGTCGTTGCGCAAACCGGCCTCGAGATAGCGCTGCAATCCCACCTCGAACAGCCACAGACTGGTTTGCGCCAGCACCACGCCGACCACCACCAGCACGCTGATCAACCCCAGGCTCAAGCGGCGCTGGATTGACCTCACGACGCTTGCCCGCCGAACAGGTAACCCTGGCCGCGACGGGTTTCGATCACGCTTTTGCCGAGCTTGCGGCGCAGGTGATTGACGTGGACTTCAAGAACGTTGGAATCACGCTCGGTCTCACCGTCGTAGAGGTGTTCGGCGAGGTGGCTTTTGGAGAGGATTTGCTCGGGGTGCAGCATGAAATAGCGCAGCAAGCGAAATTCGGCGGCGGTCAGTTGAATGTCGGCGCCGTCGCGAACGACACATTGGCGACCCTCATCCAGATGCAGGCCGGCTGCCTTTAGCGTCGGCTGGTTGGCCTGGCCTTTGGAGCGGCGCAACAACGACTGAATGCGCAAATAAAGCTCTTCGGGATGAAACGGTTTGGTCAGGTAATCGTCGGCACCGGCCTTCAGGCCTTCGATGCGCTCGGCCCAGGAATCGCGTGCCGTGAGGATCAGCACCGGCACCGCCAGGCCCCCGGCACGCCATTGCGCCAGCACCTCTAGCCCCGGCACGCCAGGCAAGCCGAGGTCGAGGATGATCAGGTCATAGGGTTCGCTGCGGCCCTGATACACCGCATCACGACCATCTGCCAGCCAATCCACTGCGTAACCTTGGCGTTGCAGGCCGGCGAGCAACTCGTCGGCCAGCGGTACGTGGTCTTCCACCAAAAGCAAACGCATCGATCAATCTTCCTCGTCTTTCACAAGTTCACCGGTATCAGCCTTCAGGTGCAGCTCACGCGCCACACCCTCGACGGTCAGCAACTCGACTTCATACATGTAGACGTCGTGCTTCTCTTCCAGCTCGACCTCCAAAAGCTTCGCGCCGGGGTAACGCGCCATTGCCTGATGCAGCACTTGCTCCAGCGGCAAAATCACACCCGCGCGAACCAGGCGCAGCGCTTCGTCCTGATCGAGGTCGCGAGCCATCGCCGTCGAACAAAAAATCACGAGCGCCAACGCCGTGCAACGGGTGGCGCGAACATTAACCTTCATTACTTATCCTGATGATCCCTGAGAACCTGCCCCGTCACCGCGTTCAATTCCAGATCCCATTCCTGCCCCTGCGGATCACGCATTTCAATCTGGTAGATGTACTTGCCGTACTGCTCTTCCAGCTCGGTGTCGGTGATCTCGGAACCCGGATGTCTGGCCAGCGCCGTGGTATTGAGCTTCTCGAAGGAGACGATAGTACCAGCGTCGTGCAGACGCAGGGCTTCATCGGGGCCAAGGTCGCGGGCGTGGGCGATGCTGGCGGTCAAGCCGAAAAGCGAGACGATGGACAGGGCAGTCAGGGTTTTCATGGGTGACTCCATATTTTTATGTGTTGCAACGCAGGGCACCTTAGCGGGATGAACTTAACTGAAACTGAATTGCCATCATTGTTTCCTCGCTCCCACAGAGGGCCGCCGTGGTTCTATAATCCTTCGCTTGCTAACGATCGAGACCGGTATGACAGCCATCCACATCAAGTTTCCGTCCCTCACCCTCAAGGCCGGCCCCCGGGCCATGGCGCGCATCCGCGCCCAAGGCCTCAACGCTGCTGATGTCGGCACCCTGCCCGGCGCGGCCGGTGGGCCAAAGGCTTTGGGGATTCAGGGGCTGGATCTGGCCTTGTTCGGTGAGTGGCTGCCGAGTGCGCCGCGCGAACGTTCGCTGATCGGTGCGTCAGTGGGTTCCTGGCGCTTCGCCAGCGCCTGCCTGCCGGACGCCGCCGCAGGCATTCGTCGCCTCGGCCACCTGTACGCCGAGCAGAATTTCAACAAAGGCGTGACCATGGCCCAGATCAGTCAGAGCTCGCAGCGCATGCTCAATGACCTGCTCGATGGCCGCGACGACAGCATTCTCAATAACGCCGATTACCGCTTGAACATCATGGTGGTCAAAAGCCAGGGCCGTCTGGCGGACGACCATCGCGCTCGACTCGGGCTGGCGCTGGGCTCGGTGATTGCCGACAACCTGCGTGGTCGCGCGCGGCTGTCGCGACATTTCGAACGGCTGATCATCCACGATCCGCGCCTCGCACCGCCGGTGCATGCGCTCAACGATTTCCCGTCGCGCTTCGTCGCGCTCAATGCTGCCAATCTGCGTCAGGCGCTGCTGGCCTCGGGTTCGATTCCGATGATCATGGAAGGCGTGCGCGACCTGCCCGGCGCCGGTGCAGGGACTTTCCGCGATGGCGGTCTGCTCGACTATCACCTTGACCTGCCCTACAGCGGCGACGGCATCGTGCTCTATCCGCACTTCACCGACCGTGTGATTCCGGGCTGGTTCGACAAGACCCTGCCATGGCGCCGGGCCTCGGTGGAGCGCTTGCAAGACGTGTTGTTGCTCGCGCCGTCAAAGGAATATCTGGCACGCCTGCCCTACGGCAAACTGCCCGACCGCAACGACTTCAAGCGCTTCATGGGCGATGCGCCGAGCCGGCAAAAATACTGGCACGCGGCGATGGACGAGAGCCGGCGCCTGGGGGACGAATTCCTCGAACTGGCTGCCAATGGTCGCCTCGCCGAGCGCTTGCTGACCCTTTAGTCAGCAAGGCCAAACACAAGCTGATAAACTCGCCGCCTGCCCGAATCGCTGCGGCGAACGCCATCTGAACAGAGCCGAAACTACTGTGGAAATCTTCAAGGAATTTACATTCGAATCCGCCCATCGCCTGCCGCACGTACCGGACGGCCACAAGTGCGGGCGCCTTCACGGCCACTCGTTCAAAGTGGCGATTCACCTGAGCGGCGACCTCGATCCGCACACAGGCTGGATCCGCGACTTCTCCGAGATCAAAGCGATTTTCAAGCCGCTCTACGAGCGCCTGGATCACAACTACCTGAACGACATTCCCGGCCTGGAAAACCCGACCAGCGAAGTCCTGGCCAAATTCATCTGGAATGAATTGAAACCACTTCTGCCGGAACTGAGCGCGATCCGCATCCACGAAACCTGCACCAGCGGCTGCATCTATCGCGGCGAGTAATTCAATACACATCCCCTTGTAGGCGTTGCCAGAAGCCGCTTCAGGGGATCGGTGTTCATCAAGGATATAGAGAACAGCCTTCGCGGCTGTTTTTTTATGCCTATGCTTTTTTGGCTCCCACCCTGCCAAGAGGACAGGACCATGACGGACTGGCTGCTGGATCAAGTCTTCGACTTCAACGGGCATAGCGTGCGGTTGACTCACAAAACATCGACATCACCATTAAGAGTCAGTCCTTCAATCCATGTATGAAGCCCCCGCTTGATAACATGCCGTGATTTGAACGCCCCTGACTCCTCTAGAATATCTTTCAATATCGGTGAATGCGTAACAACCCAAATCTGCGATCGCTTACTGGCAGAGCTAATCAAACCAGCCAACGATCTGAGCATATCAGGATGAAGGCTGTTATCAGGCTCGTTCAAAACAATAAAAGGAGGCAAAGAACCGGATGTCAGCGCAACGACCAGGCAAATATACTGCAACGTACCGTCAGACAACTCCCACGCATTACTTGTCCGATTACTGTGAGCGAAACGCAAACCAAACGAAACGGTACGCTCGGGCTTTGAAATATCCAAAGTTGCTCCACCGAATGTATCCGCAATCAGTTTTTCAATAACATCAAGATCCTGAACTATATATTTTTGCGTCGCCAAAACAGCAGCGAGATTTGTTCCACAGGAATCAAGCACGGTACCACTAACAGCGTAGCAAGGCTTACGGATGGGTGACTCAATATCAGTCCTGAAACCATGATAAAAACGCCACCCCATTATTTCATGTTTGATACGCAACACCTCGGGAAAACGCTCCGCATCTGTGAGAGAGTTTAATGCCGTTGCCGAGGGAAATAGTCGAATAGAATTAGTCATGTCCAGCATGGCCATTTCTCGACCCATGACTTTCAAGAAACTATTCTCTCTGACCATCAGAATATGAGTTTTTCGCCCATCATAAAACGATAGCTTTTCATTTTTAATTTGCGGTTCAAACTCAAAGCCATCGCCCAATACAATTTTCTCTCCAAAAACATTTTTTTGCGGCACCAAGCCTGCTGTAATTCTATAACTGTAATAGCCATCATCTGGAAAAGTTGAAAAACGCACTTCAAGAATAATTTTTGAGCGTTCGGCACTGCGCTTTGAACTTTCCGAAAGGATCGACTGCATGCCACCTTCCCTAACGATAAACTTTGAGAACTCCCCCGTCGCGGCGGCCTGCACGAGCTTTAGTGCATTATACAAATTGGTCTTCCCAACTCCATTAGCGCCATGAAAAATGTTCAATCCGTCAAGATTAATAAACACATCATCAATAGAGCGATACCCTTTAACTGAAACAGACAAAATTCTCACTACTAAAGCTCCACACAATATTCGCCATTAAACGAGACTACTCGATCAGCCAGCTTTAATATTGACTCGCGATGAGCAACAATGATCACAATGTTAGACGCATTATATTTCTTTATATTTGATATGACTGTACGCTCTGCCGCCTCATCAAGAAACGCGGTACTCTCATCAAAAACAACCACCTTATGATCCCGCAAAAAACTTCTTGCCAGCGCAAGACGTTGGCGCTCTCCTCCCGACAACATTAGACCTCTGTCTCCAATTTCCGTGTCCAGTCCGGACGGTAATCCTTTCAGGAATACCTCAAGATTAGCGAGCTTTAGAACAGCTTCCAGTCTCTCATCCGGTGCATTCTGATCGGCAACTTTTAGATTAAATCTCAGCGTACCGTTGAACAAACCAACCTCTTGGGACACGAAAGAAAACCTGGAATAAAAATCGTGATCAGACAAATCGCCTATCGCAACACCACCATATTTAATTAAACCTGACGATGGCACGTAGAGTCGCATCAGCAATTTGACAATAGTTGACTTACCCACGCCAGACGGGCCAGTGATCGCGACGACTTCACCCGGAGCAAATCGAATTGACAAATCACACAGCACCTTTTCTACAGGTCGGTTAGGGTAAGAGAACCCAACATTACAAAACTCCAGACCATGACCAACGTTCGGAAGTTTATTATTTTTATCAACACGCCGAATTTCGCAAGCGTCAAAATGCTTTAGTAATGGTGCAAACCCACTTAGTGACTCGATCATGCTTCCAACACTCTTTAAAAGAGCGTCGTACGGCTGACAAACCTGAAACATATAGGCTGCAACCATTACTAAATGACCAACACCTATCTCACCGGAAAGCAACCTTAACGAGGACTCATAAATAACCACAAAAAAAACCAATGAAAAAATAACTATCCTGACCACCTCCAGAGAAGTACTTTTCCTATAGAAATCCAACCAAGACTGGTAAACCCCTTCTTGATCTTCGCGAAAAAACCGCAGTAGAAACTCCTCAGCTAAATAAATACGTATCGTCTCAATATTCGAAACAATGCCATGGACAGTTTTAGAACATCCCATTTCCTTCAATATCACAGCTTTGAATAGCTCTGACAAACGACCTATCACTGAAGCGCTAAGAATGGCATATACAAAAACATATAAAAAAATCATAAACATTACGAAAAAATCTTCAAAAAACAGCAACACTACAAACGATACTAATATCTGAACCAAGGACGGCAGCACACCAACCAATAAAGAGCGCACAGTATTATCCATACTCGCAGAAGCACATTGCAACACCTGCGCAAGGTGTGCCGGCCCTTGTACAAGACTCTCATTCGCAGATAAACCAATTGATTTCTTAATAAACATCTCACCAAGATTTATATTAACCCTCTGAATAAACATCATTGTCAACACATCAGACGAATGAGATAACACCTGAGATATAAAAACAACACCAATCACCAAAACCAGAAAGTTCAAGAACTGTTCATGATCACTTGAAGCGACCGCAAGCATCCGTTGAAAAAACATGGGCAACACCCCAAACCCTATCGCGGTAAGAAAAACCAGCGTCACCAAAAAGGCCAAACGACCTGCATCCTTTGATTTCATGGACAACTTTAATAGCTTATAAGCATCGACAAACCCTTTGGCCTTCATTCGAATACTTCCTGAAAGTTAAGCTTGAACAATTCATGAGGTAACAGGGGAAAGGATCGATCACCTGTCATCAGGGATTTCAGGGCTAGGCATTCTCCGGCACTTCCTTTCATCAGACCACAACCTAAAGTGGCCGAACCATGAATCGACCAACACTTACTTTCCAAATCACTATTCAAAGCTTTCTTGAATAGTCGCCGATAAATCAACTCTACGCCCAAGGCTCCGTTGGAAACTGAGAAACTTTCTTTTTTGCCAGGTTCTAAAACACTCGCCTCAAATAATGCACGAACATTGTATTTCTGTAGGAACTCATTGATCATGCAGATATTAAAATGTCTTTTTAAAAAATCTAATACATAAATAATCCCTGCCCCCCCATAAGCCCACCCAAACTCATCTTGAAGTTCTATATTTCGAGGTTTACTTCTCAAATCAGGCCAATTACCACGCTGAGGGTCGAAGCAATTGATTTCCGACATGATCACGCCTTTTATCAATGGCAGGATCGCCCCATCAGGAATATCAAAAACAAGGGCATATACCGCGATCGAATAAGCGACTCCTGCTTGACCATGCGAAAGCCCAGATAATATCTTCTTTGCGTGCCTTGAGATATTGGCAGCAAATATTATCTGCTCACCATCGAGTTCGGATCGCGCTACTAAAACATCGAATAGCGACCTAGCAACATCTCGCCAAACTTCCATCCGTGATAGTTCAAAGTAACAACTTGCAATCACTAGAGCCCCGGCAAGACCATAAACCAATCCCGAACCCATTTTCTTATATTCACATGCATAAATAGACGTGACAATTTTATCGGTTGCAGCGGAAATAGAGGTCAGGTTTCCATCTATAAAAATCGGAGCTATCGAACTCAACCCACCGACATATGCTCCACCTATTGGGGACGAGGAGAGAAACTCACTACCCACCACCATTTCATAATACGCGGAGAGAAACTCCTTATTCTCAGACTCTGACTCGAATAACCCCCCAGTAGAGGCGAGATACCCAAGCCCTCCCGAACCCGAAAACAAATCGAACCCTACCGAAGTTAGCTCAAGATAGCTCTCACTTCTACTGGTAAACAGTAACGGGGGAGATTTTTTATAAAGCATGTGCTTAGCAGTTCTCTTTACTGAAGCGGAAGTCGTGTCTAAAGAAAAACAATTAGAGACTTCTCCATCATCAAAGAAGCCAACCCTATTAAACCTAAAGTTCATATCGACTACTTTTCCAGCCTCTTTATACACGCACTTTAAAAATTCAATCTCGTGACCATACCCATCACTTACTATACGATGCAAATCACTCCTTACACTATCGTACCCACTCACACAGTTAATCAGTTTAATACTTTTCACAGCATGAACTGAACAAACGAAAAGAGCCTTTGCACTAGACGTAAACCTTGGAACATCCCCAAGAAAACAGGCTTCAACCTCAGCCTTTAAGAGAGCGGGCTCAGCCCGATAATCTTCGATTGATCCGAGGCAGGACTCGATATAGTTTTTTCGCCCTTCATTACTCTTTAGAAGTAGCGGATGAAAAGACGCCTCAATCACCAAGCAATAATTAGCCGTGTCTCTCAATATCATTCTATTTTTAAGATTAGAAGCTTGATTAAAAAACCTCACAAACCGCTGATACTCAGCAGTTATAATTTTATAGCACTCCACACAGCCAGCAACCATACAATCAATATAGTCCATCGGATTCTGTACACAACCATCAAACACTACTGCGTTCGGATTTTTGTTCAAAGATGCTTTTCTAATGATTTCTTTCCGAAATATATTTCCTATCCCCGCGTGCTCGGTGTCGGCAAGTCCATCTGTGTATTTAATAACATTCGGCACAAGCCCAGTTCTAGCTATTGCCGAACGAGACGCGTCAACATAGACATGATGAAATACTGCTTCCAAGTCAACCGGCACAGGATTTCCATGATGAGTTACTATATTTTCATAATGAAGATCGGTAACCCCTAACGAAGCAACTGCGGCAATCAAATAGCCTGCTAACTTATAATAGTTCTCTACCTCCGCTTGGCTCTTCAAAGGAACCTGATCACACCACTTCACCCATCCGAAATCCTGCCCCGATATATATTCAGGAAACTCCCAGCCTTGGATATCACATTGATCCTTAAAGAAATCCCCAAGAAACTCGCTTGTTTTCCTTTCCAGTTCCAGGTCGCGCAATTTCAAGGCAAAGGCGGGGCATCCCCGTACGTAAAATAGAGCGACATTTTTATTTCCATCGTGACTTTCATCCCCGAGCAAAAACACATCACTCACTTCATGAGCGTCCGTCAGAAAACCAGTCCGTAGCAATTCCGGAAGCGACTGAACAAAAGCCCCCTTTACTAAGGAAAAGTTTTTCAACTCATCCTCAAAAAGTTTATCCAGCAAGTACTGCAGTGATTCATATTTACTCAAAAATTCTAGATACAACTCATCCTTCTCTAAAAAATCCTCGTACGTCATACTGACGCCGAGATCTTCATTGACATGCGAAACTTCTGCCTCAATGGTTTGCCGAACATAAATTTCCACCTTGTTCGCAACATGTATAGCAAACGCATTAGCCAGTTTTTTATCGAACAAAGAAGCAAGATCGAACTCTTTACTCTTATACAGTTCATTCAGATACTCATTTACTAAAACTCTATGCGCTCCAAAATAAGTCGACATGGATTCAACTTTTGAAAAACCACTCATCAACATTTCCTTATGTCAAATAAAATACCGCCTTTCGGCGGTTTGCGACTAGTTAAAGACAACTACATTGGCACTTGGCACCAGCCCATAACACGTCCCGCTTTTTATTGATTTTGGCGAGTAGGAAGCATAGCAACACCTGCTGAAGCATTGAGTACAGTTACTTGTCGCCGGCCCCGTGTGTACAGGTCTTGTAAGCTCCATTCCAGGGGGAGTATTTTCAATTTGCAAAAGAAGTGGATCTACATACATTTTTACGAAGGCAGCACTCATCATGACGCCATCCGCCCGAATAACATTTTTAATAGATTCAATATCGACACTACGATTACTCATCTTACGTCCTTGTATTGCCATTAGAATGCTTTGAAAAATTGAGAATCATTTGGAGCTATAGATATATTGGATCAAACCTTTACGGTCAATAAATTCGAAGCAGGAACAGGACTAATATCCTGTAGGACTATTCCAGTGGGGCCATAGGAACAATCCAGACTCAATTCAAAATATTAAGTTCTTTCATACAAGAAATTGACAGAACAAAACGTCAAGATGACAGCTCACCCCAATAGTTGTTAGTCCAACAACTATCAATTCATATAGTTCTCAAGCATTGGAAATAGCTATTCAAACTTGGTTCGAACTCTGCAACCTTCCCCGCCTCTCTCTCATTCCAGCAAGGAACGCCCTATGACGCAGAGCGATGCCGGCAACGATCCCCCCCTCAGCGAAGTCCCCAAAGTGGCGATTCACCTAAGCGGCGACCTCGATCCGCACACGGGCTGGATCCGCATCCACGAAACCTGCACCCGTGGCTGCATCTATCGCGGCGAGTTATCCATGAAGAACACTGAAATCCCTGTAGGGACGGGCTTGCCCGCGCACAGGGGTGATGCATGACGAATGCATAAATCACAGGCAAAAAAAAACCGCATTGGGCGATACCCATGCAGTTCTGTTGAATCGTTCGATGTTCGTTAAGGTGGTAACCCCACCAGCCACACCCCGGCACACAATGTTCCCGCTGTGGCTGCTTCCTTCCGGATCTGACCAGGTTCACGGGTAATCGTTGCGGGGGGACCGATGGGGTCACCATAACGACACTCACCTGTCGGCGAGCCGCGCCATTGTACCTATCTGAGACGAAGTTACAACCGTTGGTTTCAGATAAAAAACATGAAGAGGTTCAAGCACTTGCTATTGCGCTTGCAACACCTCATCCGCCCTGCCGCCCTCTTGCTGGATCACCAGGTGAATGAAGTGCAGCTTGGCAATCGCCGCCGCCGGCAACACGAACGGGTAGAAGTCCGGCTGACCCATGCTGCGTGACAATTCGTTGAGCATGCCGGCCAGTTCTATCCAGGCGTTGACGAACGACAGAAACGCCCCGCCGCCAGGATGTTCAGGTTCGTACAGAGTGCTTGGCGCAAATGGCTGGTAGTCGAAGTCCATTTCCCGCGCACTCATGCCAAAACCCAGCGCAGTGTCCACTGCGTCCATCATGTGCAGGTAATGCGCCCAGGTTTCCGCCCAGTCTTCCCAAGGGTGCATGGTCGCGTAGGCACTGACGTAATGCTGCGGCCAGTCCAGTGGGGCGCCTTGTTGATAGTGGTGGTCAAGTGCCTCGGCATAGCTGGCGCGCTCGTCGCCAAACAGGTTGCGGAATGATTGGAGCCATGGACCGTTAGCGATCAGCCGATCCCAGTAGTAGTGCCCAACCTCGTGGCGAAAATGCCCCAGCAGCGTGCGATAGGGCTCATGCATTTGCGCCCTCACCCGCTCGCGATGGGCGTCGTCGGCTTCTTTGATGTCAAGGGTGATCAGGCCGCTCGCGTGGCCGGTCATTGGTGAATTGCCTTCGAGGTCGACGCCGATGAAATCGAAGGCCAGTCCGGTTTCTTCACTCACCGTTTTCGGGATGACCTGCAAGCCGAGGGTGATCAGTTGTGCCACCAGGCGGCGCTTGGCCGTTTCCACCTTGCGCCACAGTTCGGGGTTTTCAGAAACCGAAAGATCGGGAATCGTGCGATTGAGGCTGCAGGCAACACACAGGACGTCGCGACCGTTGTCCGGCAGCAACCAGTTGCACGCCGCAGGCGTATCGAGATTGGCGCAACGACGGAACAGTCCCGCCTCGGGATCGGCATCCAGCGTCCAGGAGCCTTCCTGCGGCCCCGGTTGCAGCGAGGTCAGGCGACTTTGTTCAGACTGATAACCGAGCAATGCGCTGCAAGCCAGGCACTGACTGTTGCGAAAGAACAGTGACTGACCGCAGCGACACGGCCAGACTTTGCTGTTGCGTGAAGATTCGCCCATGAACGGCGCGACGATGCGAGAACTGAGTTGCTCGAAAAAGCGGTACATGGCGATCTCTCCTTGGGGCTTGCCAAGACTAGATCATTCCCGCCCAAAGATCGTTCCCACGCAGAGCGTCACTAGTGTCCGGTAAAACCTGTTTCATAGCAGAAGGCAGCCTTGAGCTGCCTTCTGCTCCGTTCGCTTCTGCCTTCGATGTTCAAGATGTTCGATGCTTGATGGCCGTTCGAACAACGTGTGGGCTAGCCGAATGACGAAGCTGGAAATAGCCCAGAGCCACCTGACCGGCGCTGCTAAAGGTGCAGCAAGAGGTACGTGATCAAAGCGCTGTATATCTGAAGACGAACGGCATTTTCGGAGAACTTGAAGCATCTGTGCAAATCGGGTGCTGCTGAACATAGGCGAAAATCGAGCCTGAAAAACCTGATTATTGCTCAGGAAGCAGGCACAGCAAGGGGGAGCAAGCTCCCCCTTCAGTTTTTACCGGACACTAGTGACGCAATGCGTGGGAACGAGAGGTCAGACGGAGAGGCCACAGCCCTTCAGGAACGCGATAAATGCCTCCTCATCCATCACCTTCACCCCAAGCTCATTGGCCTTGGTCAGCTTGGAGCCAGCGCCTGGGCCGGCCACCACGCAATGCGTCTTCGCCGACACCGAACCGGCCACCTTCGCCCCAAGGCTTTCCAGATGTTCCTTGGCGACATCGCGGCTCATCAACTCGACCTTGCCCGTCAGCACCCAAGTCTGCCCGGACAGCGGCAAACCTTCGACGACCTTCTTCTCGCTGTGCCAGTGCATGCCGAAATCACGCAGTTGCTTCTCGGCCTCTTCGGCCAGTTGGCGATGCTGCGGCAGCGCAAAAAACTCACGTACCGAATTGGCCTGTTTCTCCGGCAATGCCTGACGCATGTCCAGCCAGTCGGCGCTCATTACCGCGTCGAGCGAGCCAAACCTGTCTGCCAGCTTCTGCGCCCCGCCTGGGCCGACCGAAGGAATGTGCAGCTTGTCGAGGAAGCCGCCCAGCGTAGTGCTGGCGGCAAACTCGGCGCCCAGTTCGCCCTGATCCTGAATCTGCAAACCATGCCCGAGCAATTCGCCGATCACCTGCTGGTTGTGCGCATCTTCAAAGAAGCTGTGAATCTCGTGTGCCACTTCCAGGCCGACATCCGGCAGATAGGTCAGCACCTGCGGCAACGCCTGTTGTACGCGCTCCAGCGAACCCAGCGAGCGCGCCAGTACCTTGGCCGTTTCTTCACCAACATCGGGAATGCCCAGGGCATAGATGAAACGCGCCAGCCCCGGCTTCTTGCTGTCTTCAATGGCCGCGAGCAGTTTGTTGCCGGACACCTCGGCAAAGCCTTCCAGATCGACGATGTCATCAAACTTCAGCGCGTATAAATCGGCCGGCGAACTGACCAGGCCTTCATCGACCAATTGCTCGACGCTCTTGTCGCCGAGGCCTTCAATGTCCATCGCACGACGCGAGACGAAGTGAATGATCGCCTGCTTCAATTGCGCGCCACAGGCCAGGCGCCCCACGCAGCGATACACCGCGCCTTCGCTGACGGTTTCCTTGCCCTTGCTGCGCTTGATCAGTTGCGTGCGCTCAACGTGGGAGCCGCACACCGGACAGCTCTCCGGAATCGCCACAGGTCGTGCATTGTCCGGACGGCGTTCGGTGACCACTTGCACCACTTGCGGAATCACATCACCGGCACGACGGATAATCACGGTGTCGCCGATCATCAGGCCCAGCCGCGCGACTTCGTCCATGTTGTGCAGCGTGGCATTGGCCACGGTGACGCCCGCGACCTTGACCGGTTTCAGGCGCGCCACCGGAGTGACGGCGCCGGTACGGCCAACCTGGAATTCCACATCGAGCAACTCGGTGAGCTCTTCCATCGCCGGGAATTTATGCGCGATCGCCCAACGCGGTTCGCGGGCGCGGAAGCCCAGTTCACGCTGATCGGCAATGCTGTTGACCTTGAACACCACACCGTCGATTTCGTAAGTCAGCGAGCTGCGTCGCTCACCGATGTCGCGGTAGTAATCCAGGCACTCACCGATGCCTTTGGCCAGTTTCAGCTCGTGGCTGATCGGCATGCCCCACTTTTGCAATTGCTTGAGGTTGCCGATGTGGGTGTCGGAAATATCGTGGGAGACCTGACCGATGCCGTAGCAGCAGAACTCCAACGGACGGTTGGCGGTGATCTTCGAATCCAGCTGACGCAGGCTGCCGGCAGCGGCGTTGCGCGGGTTGGCGAAGGTCTTGCCACCGATGTCCAGTTGCGAGGCGTTGAGGCGCTCGAAACCGGCCTTGGACATGAACACTTCACCGCGCACTTCCAGGGTCGCCGGCCAGCCTTCGCCGTGCAGCTTCAGGGGAATGTTGCGCACGGTGCGCACGTTGACGCTGATGTCTTCGCCGGTGGTGCCGTCACCGCGTGTGGCGCCACGAACCAGCAGGCCGTCCTGATACAGCAGACTGACCGCCAGGCCATCGAGCTTCGGCTCGCAGCTGTACTCCACCGCCGAGCCACCGCCGAACAGATCGCCAGCCGGCAGATCCAGACCTTCAGTGACGCGGCGATCAAACTCGCGCATATCGGTTTCTTCGAAGGCGTTGCCGAGGCTGAGCATCGGTACTTCGTGGCGCACCTGAGTGAACGCCGTCAGCGCCACACTGCCGACACGCTGGGTCGGCGAGTCACGGGTGATCAACTGCGGGTTGGCTGCTTCCAGAGCCTTGAGCTCGTGGAACAACCGGTCGTACTCGGCATCCGGAATGCTCGGCTCGTCGAGGACGTGGTAACGGTAGTTGTGCTGATCCAGCTCAGCGCGCAGCGCTAGAATGCGGTTTTGGGCGGCGGTCATGGGTGTTCTCTCATAAAGCAAAAGAGCAGCCGAGGCTGCTCAATCTATTTTGCCGATTGCCTCTTTATAACGAGGCAATCTTTTCAATCAACGCTTATGGGTCAGGGCGCGGCGCTCGAACTCGACGATGCGCTGACGGTAATGCTCGATGGTCTGCGCGGTCAGGACGCTGCGTTGGTCATCCTTGAGTTCACCGTTCAGTTCCTGGGACAGCTTGCGGGCAGCGGCCACCATCACGTCGAAGGCCTGCTTCGGATGACGCGGGCCAGGCAGACCGAGGAAAAAGCTCACCGCCGGGGTGCTGAAATGATCGATGTCGTCCAGATCAAAGATGCCCGGCTTGACCGCATTGGCCATGGAGAACAGCACCTCACCGTTGCCAGCCATGCTTTCGTGACGGTGGAAAATATCCATCTCACCAAAACGCAGACCGCTTTCCAGAATATTCTGCAACAGCGCTGGGCCTCTGAAACCGGCAGCGTCGCGGCAGATCACGCTGATCACCAGAACCTCTTCGGCTTGCGGTTGATCCTTGTCACTGGCCACCGGTGCAGCCTTGGCATCATTGGCGAAGTCTTCACGACTGCTGAAGCTCGGGCCGCCGTCCAGATCCAGGTCAAGGTTCAGGTCGCCCTGGGCCGGACCGTTGCTGCCACGCTTGCCACGCTTGGAGCCGGATTCGCGAGGCTCGCGTGCTTCGCGGGCCGGCATGCTCACCGACGGCAGATCGTGCTCGTCCAGTTGTGGCTCTTTATGGGTGTCCAGAACGCGGGCCGGGCCCAACAGCTCGGCGCTGGTGTCCTCGTCCGGCAGATTCGACAGACTTCGATCAAGACGGAATTTCAGTTTTCCCTTGCCGCCGCGCATCCGGCGCCAGCCATCGAAAAGAATACCGGCTATCACAATGATGCCGATGACGATCAGCCACTCGCGCAGACCGATTTCCATGTAATCCCGTGCCTCTATAAAAAATGCTGAAAAATAAGGGGTTTACACTGTGCAAACCGCTTTAAAACGTGGCGCCAACTCTATGTTCTGACAGGTGTTTTGCCCACGTATACGAAAAATTGACATTAAACTAGCACGATCAAAGGCTTCGCAGCTACAAGCTTTAAGCTCCAGGCTGCAAGCCGCTTCACTTGCCGCTTGAAGCTTGCAACTCGCCGCTGCGCCGCTAGGCGTCCACCATCGCCATCGCCTCCTCGACATCTACAGCTACCAGTCGCGAACAACCCGGTTCATGCATCGTCACACCCATCAACTGCTCGGCCATTTCCATGGCGATCTTGTTGTGAGTGATATAGATGAACTGCACCGTCTGAGACATCTCCTTAACCAATCGTGCGTAGCGTCCAACGTTAGCGTCATCCAGTGGCGCGTCAACTTCATCGAGCATGCAGAACGGCGCCGGGTTCAACTTGAAGATCGCAAAAACCAGTGCCAGCGCGGTCAGGGCTTTTTCCCCGCCGGAGAGCAAATGGATGGTGCTGTTCTTCTTTCCAGGCGGCTGCGCCATGATCGTTACCCCTGTATCGAGTAGATCTTCGCCCGTCAGTTCCAAATACGCGCGCCCGCCACCGAAAACTTTTGGAAAAAGCGCCTGTAAACCGCCATTGATCTGATCAAAGGTATCTTTGAAACGGTTGCGGGTTTCCTTGTCGATCTTGCGAATAACGTTTTCCAGCGTCTCCAGTGCCTCGACCAGATCGGCATCCTGAGCATCCAGATAACGTTTACGCTCGGATTGTTGCGTATATTCGTCGATGGCCGCGAGGTTGATCGCACCCAGACGCTGAATCCGGGCATTGATCCGTTCGAGTTCCTCTTCGGCTTCGCGTTCACTGGCTTGTGCCGTTAATGTCGCGAGCACGCCATTGAGATCGTAGCCATCTTCGAGCAGTTGATCCTGCAGAGCCTTGCGGCGCACGGTCAGGGCTTGCCATTCCATGCGCTGCTGTTCGAGCTGGCCACGGATCAACTGCGATTGCTGCTCGGCTTGCGTCCGGCGTTTTTCCGCTTCGCGCAATTCACGGTCGGCATCTTCCAGGGCGATTTGCGCAGTCTTGAGTTCTTCGTCGACGGACATGCGCTTGTCGAGCAACTCTTCAAGCTTCAGGCGCAGTTCTTCCAGAGGGGCCTCGCCCTCCTCCAGATTCAGACTCAACTGTTCGCGCTTTTCGGTCAGACGCTCGGCCTGCATTTCCAGACGCTCCAGCGCCTGGCGCGTGGAGTCATGCTGCGCGCGCAACGAGCCGAGCCGCACGGCCAATTGATGCGCATGGTCCTTGTGCTGCCGCGCTTCCTGACGCACGCGGTCGAGGCGCTCGCGCAAGCTGTCGCGCTGGGCCAGCAGCAACTCGCGTTGCTCGGTGTCCAGCGCCATGGCGTCGAGGGCGTCCTGCAATTGCATGCGCGCTTCGCCTATTTGCTCATGCTCGAGCTCACGCTGTTCGCCGAGCTCGATCAGCTCTTCATCGAGACGGGTACGGCGCAGCGTGAGTTGTTCGGCCTTGGCTTTGCCGGCGGACAACTGGGCTTTCAATTCACCTTGCTGACGGGCTTCGTCTTGCAGCAAGCGACGTAAATGTTCGCGACCGTTTTCCTGCTGACGCTGTTGCGCGCGCAGGGTTTGCAAACGGGTTTCCATCGCCTCGACCGTGGCTTCACGCTCTTCACGTTCGAGATGCAGCGTCTCGATTTCCTGGCCACGGGCAAGCATGCCGCTTTCGGCTTCGCTGGCACGGCGCACGCGCAGGAAATGCCGACCGACCCAGTATCCATCACGACTGATCAGGCTCTGCCCGGCGCTCAGCTGACCGCGCAAGGCCAAGGCCTGCTCCAGACTATCGACCGGTTTGACCTGACTGAGCCATGGCGACAGGTCAATCTGCGCCTCGACCTTGTCCAGCAAGCTGCCCGCCACTCGCACGCCATCGGTGCCGGGGCTGAGCAGGCGCAAATCGCCCTGAGTGAAGCCGGACAAATCAAAACCGTTGAAATCATCCACCAGCACCGCTTGCAGGTCGGCGCCGAGCACGGTTTCCACCGCCAACTCCCAACCGGCCTCGACCTTCAGGCCTTCGGCCAGACGCGGTCGTTCGGCCAGGTTGTGCTCCTTCAGCCATTCAGCCGTGCCGGTGCCCGGATCGAGCGCGGCTTGCTGCAAGGCTTCCAGCGAGGCCAACCGGCCATTCAAACGCTGCAAATCGCCCTGCGCCTGTTGCTGCGCGGTCAACGCTTGCTGCAACTCCTGGCGCAGTTGCTCAAGCTTTTCGACCTGAGCCTCTTCGCTGGTCTGCAAATCTTCAAGCGTCGCTTCGGACTCGGCGAGTTGTTCGTTGAGCGCAATGATCGCCGCGTCTTCCGGATCGGCCGACAGCAATGCACGCTCTTCGCCGAGGCGCTTTTGCCGATCGGCCAGACGCTCCATGCTGGTTTCCAGCTGCTGGATGCGCGACTGCTGGACTTCAGCCTGACGGCGCGGTTCGGCGGCGGTCAGGTTGAAGGTGTCCCACTGCTCCTGCCAGCCGTGCATGACGGTTTCGGAATCTTCCAGCGCGGCGGCAGCCTCTTCGGCGGCGGCGCTGGTGACTTCCTGCTCGGGGGTGAGCATGTCCAGCTCTTCACCGAGGGTCAGCAGCAACGTGCGGTCGTGGCCCAGGTGCGATTCGGTTTCCAGACGCGCGCGCTCGGCTTCTTTCAAGTCGTCCTGCAATTGACGCAAACGTTGCTGGCCGTGCTGGATGCTCTGCTCGACCCGGGCGATGTCGCCGCCGACCGAATAGAAGCGTCCCTGCACCAGATTGAAGCGTTCGGACAGGTCATGATGCCCGTCGCGCAGGCGCTCGATAGCGGCGTCGGCGTTACGTTGCTCGGCGACCAGCGCTTCGAAACTGATTTCCTGGGTGCCGATGATCGACTCGCGCTGGCCAACCTGATCGTTCAGATCCTGCCAGCGCAGGGCCGACAGTTGCGCCTTGAGCTGACGCTCCTCGGCTTTGAATTCCTGATACTTCTTGGCGGCCTCGGCCTGGCGGTGCAAGCGCTCGAGCTGACGCTCGAGTTCTTCGCGCAGGTCGGTCAGGCGGGCAAGGTTTTCGTGGGTGCGGCGGATGCGGTTTTCGGTCTCGCGCCGACGCTCCTTGTACTTGGAAATGCCGGCCGCTTCTTCGATGAAGTTGCGCAGATCTTCAGGCTTGGACTCGATCAGCTTGGAGATCATCCCCTGCTCGATGATCGAGTAGCTGCGCGGGCCGAGGCCGGTGCCGAGGAAGATGTCGGTGATGTCGCGACGACGGCATTTGGTGCCGTTGAGGTAATAAGTCGTCTGGCTGTCGCGGGTCACTTTGCGACGAATGGAAATCTCCGCGTAAGCGGCGTATTCGCCCAGCAGCGTGCCGTCGGAGTTGTCGAACACCAACTCGATGCTCGCCTGACTCACCGGTTTACGGCTGGTCGAGCCGTTGAAGATGACGTCGGTCATCGACTCGCCACGCAGGTTCTTCGCCGAACTTTCGCCCATCACCCAGCGTACGGCGTCGATGATGTTCGACTTGCCGCAACCGTTCGGCCCGACGACCGCCGCCATGTTACTGGGGAAGTTCACCGTGGTCGGGTCGACGAAGGATTTGAATCCCGCCAGTTTGATGCACTTGAGCCGCACGCTTAGGCGACCGTCAGGGCGGACACCACCAGATCGCAACTGCGCTGGGCGTAAGCCGTCAGCACGATGCGGATCTGCGGCAGATCACGGGCAAGCACGGCGGCCAGCAAGCGCTCGAACAGTTCGAGGAACTCGCTCATCTCAGCCTTGCGCTGCTCGAGGGCGAGGAAGTACGCGCGGCTCATCGCCGGTTGCAGGTTCTCGACGGTCTCTTGCAGGTACGGGTTGTTGGCAAACGGATAGGCCGCGCGCATCACGGCGAAACTGTCATCGACGAAGGTACGGATGTCCTGACGCTCGTAGCTGGCGGTCAGGCGCTGCTGGATCTGCACGAACGGCGCCATGTCGGCCTGGTCTTGCCAGCCGTTGGCCACCGAGTTGCCGAGCAGGATGTACAACTCGCTCATCAGCGTGCACAGGCTCTGCACCTTGTGCGCCGTCAACTCGGTGACGTGCGCGCCACGGCGCGGCAGGATCGCGATCAGGTGGCGGCGTTCGAGGATCAACAAGGCTTCGCGAACGGATCCGCGGCTGACATTGAGTGCCAGCGTGACCTTCTGTTCCTGGATGCGCTCTCCCGGCTTCATTTCGCCACGAATGATGCGTTCGGCGAGGTGGTGAGCAATTTGCTCGGCGAGGCTGTCCGGCGCCTTGAACGTCATGGTTGTCCTTCAAACTCTATCGATCTGCACAAGCGGCGCAGTGTAGCGCAAATGCACGGTCATGGCGGAGTGCCCACTCAGCGGTTTTTGGCACGAATCCCGCAAAAAAGCAGGGGATCCAATGAGGGTCAATACTGAATAGACACGTTGCTGATCGACGAAACGCATTTTCCTGACCTTTAAGTCAGAAAACCATTGACCGAAAAGTCAGACCTGCTAAATTCGGTTCACGTCGGTTAACAACAATAATGAGTCTGCGAGGCCTTCCGTGATCCAGTTTTTACTTAACCAGGAACTCCGTAGCGAGCACGCCCTGGACCCGAATCTGACCGTGCTCAATTACCTGCGTGAGCACGTCGGCAAATCCGGCACCAAAGAAGGATGCGCCAGCGGTGATTGCGGCGCTTGCACCGTGGTGGTCGGCGAGTTGCAAACGGATGATGCTGGCCGCGAACACATTCGTTATCGCAGCCTCAACTCGTGCCTGACGTTCGTTTCGTCGCTGCACGGCAAGCAACTGATCAGCGTCGAAGACCTCAAGCACCAAGGCGAACTGCACAGCGTGCAGAAAGCCATGGTCGAGTGCCACGGCTCACAGTGCGGTTTTTGCACGCCTGGGTTCGTCATGTCGTTGTTCGCCCTGCAAAAGAACAGCAATGCACCGGATCATGCCAAAGCCCACGAAGCACTGGCCGGCAACCTCTGCCGTTGCACCGGCTACCGGCCGATCCTCGCCGCTGCCGAACAATCGTGCTGTGGCAAGCAACCGGACCAGTTCGACGCCCGCGAAGCCGAAACCATCGCCCGCCTCAAAGCCATTGCCCCCACCGATATCGGCGAACTCAACAGCGGCGACAAGCGCTGCCTGGTGCCGCTGACCGTGTCCGATCTGGCCGACCTCTACGACGCCTACCCGCAAGCCCGACTGCTGGCCGGCGGCACCGATCTGGCGCTGGAAGTCACGCAGTTCCACCGCACCCTGCCGGTGATGATTTATGTCGGCAATGTCGCAGAAATGAAGCGCATCGAAACCTTCGACGACCGCATCGAAATCGGCGCCGCCACCGCCCTCTCCGACTGCTATGAAGCACTGAACGCCGAGTACCCGGACTTCGGCGAACTGCTGCACCGCTTCGCCTCTCTGCAAATCCGCAATCAGGGCACTCTCGGCGGCAACATCGGCAACGCCTCGCCCATCGGTGACTCACCGCCCCTGCTGATCGCCCTCGGTGCGCAGATCGTGCTGTGCAAAGGTGACACCCGGCGCACGTTGAATCTTGAGGACTACTTCATCGACTACCGTGTCACGGCGCGTCAGGAAAGCGAGTTCATCGAGAAGATCATCGTCCCGCGTGCCAGCGCCGAGCAGCTGTTCCGCGCCTACAAAGTGTCGAAACGTCTGGACGACGACATCTCTGCCGTCTGCGCCGCGTTCAACCTGCGCGTCGAAAACGGCGTGATCACTGACGCCCGCGTCGCCTTCGGCGGCATGGCGGCGATCCCGAAACGCGCCGCCCATTGCGAAGCCGTGTTGCTCGGCCAGCCGTTCAACAACGCCGTGGTCGAACGCGCCTGCGCCGCGCTGGCCGAGGACTTCACACCGCTCTCGGATTTCCGCGCCAGCAAGGAATATCGCCTGCTCAGCGCGCAGAACCTGCTGCGCAAATACTTCATCGAACTGCAAACACCGCACATCGAGACTCGGGTGACCGCTTATGTCTAACCATCACGCCGTAGAGAAGACCCAAGCTGAACTGGCTGAACTGTTCGCCAAAGACCTGACCACCGGTGTCGGCCGTAGCGTGAAACACGACAGCGCCGCCAAGCATGTGTCCGGTGAAGCGCAGTACATCGATGATCGCCTGGAATTCCCCAACCAGTTGCACCTGTACGCACGCCTGTCGGACCGCGCCCACGCGAAAATCATCAGCATCGACACCAAGCCTTGCTATGAATTCGAAGGCGTACGCATCGCCATCACCCACCAGGACGTGCCGGGCCTGAAAGACATCGGCCCGCTGATGCCGGGCGATCCGTTGTTGGCCATCGATGATGTGCAGTTCGTCGGTCAACCGGTGCTGGCCGTCGCCGCGAAAGATCTGGAAACCGCGCGCAAAGCGGCAATGGCCGCGATCATCGAATACGAAGACCTGGAGCCGGTGCTGGATGTGGTCGAAGCCCTGCGCAAACGCCACTTCGTGCTCGACAGCCACACCCACCAGCGCGGCGATTCGGCCGGTGCTTTGGCCACTGCCGAACACCGCATTCAAGGCACGCTGCACATCGGCGGCCAGGAACACTTTTACCTGGAGACGCAGATCTCCTCGGTAATGCCGACCGAAGACGGCGGCATGATCGTCTACTGCTCGACGCAGAACCCCACCGAAGTGCAGAAACTGGTCGCCGAAGTGCTCGACGTGTCGATGAACAAAATCGTCGTCGACATGCGTCGCATGGGCGGAGGTTTCGGTGGCAAGGAAACGCAAGCCGCGAGCCCGGCATGCCTGTGCGCGGTGGTCGCGCACCTCACCGGCCAGCCGACCAAGATGCGTCTGCCGCGCGTCGAAGACATGCTGATGACCGGCAAGCGTCACCCGTTCTACGTCGAGTACGACGTCGGCTTCGACAGCACCGGGCGCCTGCACGGGATCAACATGGACCTGGCCGGCAACTGCGGCTGCTCACCGGACTTGTCTGCCTCGATTGTTGACCGGGCGATGTTCCACTCGGACAACTCCTACTACCTGGGCGACGCGACCATCAACGGTCATCGCTGCAAGACCAACACCGCGTCGAACACCGCGTACCGGGGTTTCGGTGGCCCGCAAGGCATGGTTGCCATCGAAGAAGTGATGGATGCGATTGCCCGTCACTTGAACCTCGATCCGCTGGCCGTGCGCAAGGCCAACTACTACGGCAAGACCGAACGCAACGTCACGCACTACTACCAGACCGTCGAGCACAACATGCTCGAAGAAATGACCGCTGAACTGGAAGAAAGCAGCCAGTATCACGAGCGCCGCGAAGCGATCCGTCGCTACAACGCCAACAGCCCGATCCTGAAAAAAGGCCTGGCGCTGACCCCGGTGAAATTCGGTATTTCCTTCACCGCCAGCTTCCTGAACCAGGCCGGTGCGCTGATCCACATCTACACCGACGGCAGCATCCACCTGAACCACGGAGGCACGGAAATGGGTCAGGGTTTGAACACCAAAGTCGCGCAGGTCGTGGCCGAAGTATTCCAGGTCGAAATCGATCGCGTGCAGATCACCGCAACCAACACCGACAAGGTGCCGAACACCTCGCCGACCGCTGCCTCCAGCGGTGCCGACCTCAACGGCAAGGCCGCGCAGAACGCCGCCGAGATCATCAAGCGACGCCTGATCGAATTCGCCGCACGCCAATACAAGGTCAGCGAAGAAGACGTCGAATTCCACAATGGCCATGTGCGTGTGCGCGACCACATCCTGACCTTCGAAGCGCTGATCCAGCAGGCGTATTTCAATCAGGTCTCGCTGTCGAGCACCGGGTTCTACAAGACCCCGAAAATCTACTATGACCGCAGCCAGGCCCGTGGCCGCCCGTTCTACTACTTCGCCTTCGGCGCGGCGTGCTGCGAAGTGATCGTTGACACCCTGACCGGCGAGTACAAGATGCTGCGCACCGACATCCTCCACGACGTCGGCGCCTCGCTGAACCCGTCCATCGACATAGGTCAGGTGGAAGGCGGTTTCGTCCAGGGCATGGGCTGGCTGACCATGGAAGAACTGGTCTGGAACAACAAAGGCAAGCTGATGACCAACGGCCCCGCCAGCTACAAGATCCCGGCCGTGGCGGACATGCCGCTGGACCTGCGGGTGAAACTGGTGGAAAACCGCAAGAACCCGGAAGACACCGTGTTCCACTCCAAGGCTGTGGGCGAGCCGCCGTTCATGCTCGGGATTGCCGCGTGGTGCGCGATCAAGGACGCCGTGGCGAGCCTCGGTGACTACAAGCATCAACCGAAAGTCGATGCACCGGCGACCCCTGAGCGGGTGCTGTGGGGGTGCGAGCAGATGCGCCAGCTCAAGACTGTGAAAGCGGTAGAAACAGAGACCGAGCTGGCTTCGCTCTAGACCGAGGCGCGCCATTCGCGAGCAAGCCCGCTCCCACAGGAAAATGCATTCCAAATGTGAGAGCGGGCTTGCTCGCGAAGACGACTGAACAGACAACACAGATGTCGAGGTGACTATGTACAACTGGATCGACGCCCTCGCCGACCTGCAGAACCAGGGCGAACCCTGCGTTCTGGTGACGATCATCGAAGAACTCGGCTCGACGCCACGCAATGCCGGCTCGAAGATGGTGATCAGCGCGAACCAGAGCTTCGACACCATCGGTGGCGGGCATCTGGAATACAAAGCCATGCAGATCGCCCGCGACATGCTCGCCAGCGGCAAGCAAGACACTCATCTGGAGCGCTTCAGCCTCGGCGCCAGCCTCGGCCAGTGCTGCGGCGGCGCCACCGTGTTGCTGTTCGAACCGATGGGCCAGGTACAGGCGCAGATCGCGGTGTTCGGCGCCGGCCACGTTGGCCGTGCTTTGGTGCCGTTGCTCGCCAGCCTGCCGTGCCGGGTGCGCTGGATCGACTCGCGGGAGGCGGAGTTCCCCGAACAGATTCCCCACGGCGTGCGTAAAATCGTCGCCGAAGAGCCCGTGGATGAAATCGATGACCTGCCCGCCGGCAGCTACTGCATCGTCATGACCCACAACCATCAGCTTGATCTGGAGCTGACCGCCGCAATCCTCAAGCGCAACGACTTCACCTGGTTCGGCCTGATCGGTTCGAAGACCAAACGGGTCAAGTTCGAACATCGCCTGCGTGATCGCGGTTTCGACCCCAGCGTCGTGCAACGCATGCGCTGCCCGATGGGCATCGGCGAAGTCAAAGGCAAACTGCCTGTGGAAATCGCCATCTCCATCGCCGGCGAAATCATCGCCACCTATAACGCCAATTTCGGCCAGCACAGCGCCAGCGCCGAGCCGATTGCCAAACTGCTGCCCGTATCGCGCCGCAGTCAGGCCACCAAACTCAAAGCCTCAAACTGATTAGAGAACCCTCATGCCTCTGACTCGCAAAGCCTACCGCGCCGCCATCCTGCACAGCATCGCCGACCCCGCCGAAGTCGGGATCGAAGCCTCCTACGAATATTTCGAGGACGGCCTGCTGGTGGTCGATGGCGGCAAGATCAGCGCCCTCGGCCACGCCAGCGAACTGCTGCCGACCCTGCCGGCAGACATCGAGATCACCCAGTATCAGGACGCGCTGATCACTTCGGGCTTCATCGACACTCACATCCACCTGCCGCAGACCGGCATGGTCGGTGCCTACGGCGAGCAACTGCTGGACTGGCTCAACACTTACACCTTCCCGTGCGAAAGCCAGTTCGGTGACAAAGCTCACGCCGATGATGTGGCCGATATCTTCATCAAGGAACTGCTGCGCAACGGCACCACCACCGCGCTGGTGTTCGGCAGCGTGCACCCGCAGTCAGTGAACTCTTTCTTCGAGGCGGCCGAGAAGCTTGACCTGCGCATGATCGCCGGCAAAGTGATGATGGATCGCAATGCGCCGGACTACCTGACCGACACCGCCGAATCGAGCTACGTCGAAAGCAAGGCACTGATCGAGCGCTGGCACGGCAAGGGTCGTCTGCACTATGCGGTCACGCCGCGTTTCGCCCCGACCAGTACCCCGGAACAGCTTGGGCTGGCGGGGCAACTGCTGACCGAATACCCCGAGCTGTACATGCAGACCCACATCAGCGAGAACCTCAAGGAAATCGAGTGGGTCAAGGAACTGTTCCCGGAGCGCAAGGGCTACCTGGACGTTTACGATCACTACAACTTGCTCGGCGAGCGCTCGGTATTCGCTCATGGCGTGCACCTGTGTGACGACGAATGCGCACGGCTGGCGCAAACCGGCTCGGCGATCTCGTTCTGCCCGACCTCGAACTTCTTCCTCGGCAGCGGCTTGTTCAACCTGCCGATGGCCGAGAAGCACAAGCTGAACGTCGGCCTCGGTACTGACGTCGGCGGCGGCACCAGTTTCTCGCTGCTGCAAACCCTGAACGAAGCCTACAAAGTGATGCAACTGCAAGGTGCGCGCTTGAGTCCGTTCAAGTCGCTGTACCTGGCGACCCTGGGCGGCGCGCGGGCACTGCGCCTGGAAGACAAGATCGGCAATCTGAAACCGGGCAGCGATGCCGACTTCCTGGTGCTGGACTACAACGCCACGCCGTTGCTCAGCTATCGCTTGAAGCAGGCCAACAACATTGCCGAGACGTTGTTTGTGTTGATGACGCTGGGCGACGACCGGACGGTGCAGCAGACGTATGCGGCGGGTGCTTTGGTGCATCAGCGCTAAGTCTTTCAGGCATAAAAAATCCCCCGGAGGTGCTCACCCCGGGGGATTTTTATTGCCTGTCAGTACACCTTCGCGAGCAAGCCCGCTCCCACATTTGAAATGCATTCCCCTGTGGGAGCCTGCTCGCGAAGGGAGTGACTCGGTCTACTTTAGAGCTTGGCCGCAGGACGCCCCGGCTTCTTGGTCTGCAACAAATGCGAGAACACCGCATGCAGGTCATCCGACGCACTCTCCTCATCGAGGTTGAGCTTGCTGTCGATGTGGTCCATGTGGTGCATCATCAAGTCCACCGCCAGCTCAGCGTTGCGCGCTTCGATGGCGTCGATCAACTGGGTGTGCTCGTCGTAGGAGCAATGCGAGCGGTTGCCGCTTTCGTACTGGGCAATGATCAGCGAAGTCTGCGAAACCAGGCTGCGCTGAAAACTGATCAGCGGAGCATTCTTTGCCGCTTCGGCGAGTTTCAGGTGGAATTCACCCGAAAGACGAATACCGGCGCCGCGATCACCACGGGAGAAGCTGTCGCGCTCGTCATTGACCATCTGACGAAGTTCTGCGATCTGCTCGGCGGTGGCGTGTTGCACCGCCAGTTCAGTGATCGCACGCTCGACCAGACGCCGTGCCATGAACACCTGGCGGGCTTCTTCAACGCTCGGGCTGGCAACCACGGCGCCACGGTTGGGTCGCAACAGCACCACACCTTCATGGGCCAGACGCGACAGCGCGCGGCGAATGATGGTGCGGCTGACCCCGAAGATCTCCCCCAGCGCTTCTTCGCTCAACTTGGTGCCGGGCGCCAGACGCTGTTCGAGGATGGCCTCGAAGATATGCGCGTAGACAATATCGTCCTGGGTGCCGCTGCGGCCGGCTTTGCCTGCTCGCGGTTGTTTCTTGAGGGGTTGCAACTGTTCGTTCATGGGCACTCGAGTCGGGAGAACTGCGGCGAATAGACCGTGACTGTAATACGGCACAGTAGGTCGCTGGCAAGTATCGCGTAAAAAACAGCGCGATTGTACACAATGGATGGTGGCAACACGACTGTATGGCTGTTTGTGACCTCGGCTGTATTGCAACGATCCGTTACGTTTGAGTTTAGGCTTGTTCGCAGAATCCGCAGCCAGAACACAACTCCCACAGGGGTTCAGGGTAATTGCGCACATCTTCATCTGTATAAGGAACACCGCCGTCATGAACGACGCCACCTACACCCGGCTGCGCCCTCTCGCCGATACTTCGCCATCGGCTATCGTCGCCGGTTTTATCGCGATGATGACCGGCTACACCAGTTCACTGGTGCTGATGTTCCAGGCCGGGCAAGCGGCGGGTTTGAGCAGCGGGCAGATTTCCTCGTGGATCTGGGCGATTTCGATCGGCATGGCGGTGTGCTCGATCGGTCTGTCGCTGCGCTATCGCACGCCCATCACCATCGCCTGGTCGACGCCCGGTGCGGCGCTGCTGATCACCAGCCTTGGCGGTGTCACCTATGGCGAGGCCATTGGCGCCTACATCACCTGCGCGGTGCTGGTGACGATTTGCGGCCTGACCGGCAGCTTCGAACGCCTGGTGAAAAAGATCCCGGCATCACTGGCGGCGGCGTTGCTGGCGGGGATTCTGTTCAAGATCGGCAGCGAAATCTTCGTCGCCGCGCAACACCGCACCGGGCTGGTGCTGGGGATGTTCTTCACCTATCTAGTGGTCAAGCGCCTGTCGCCACGTTACGCGGTGCTCGCCGCGCTGCTGATCGGCACCGCGCTGTCGGGCTTCATGGGCCTGCTGGATTTCAGCGGTTTCCATCTGGAAGTGGCGACGCCGGTGTGGACCACGCCGCACTTCTCGCTCGCGGCGACCATCAGCATCGGCATCCCGCTGTTCGTGGTGGCGATGACCTCGCAGAACATGCCCGGCATCGCCGTGCTACGCGCCGACGGCTACACCGTCCCGGCCTCGCCACTGATCACCACCACCGGCATCGCCTCGCTGCTGCTGGCGCCGTTCGGTTCCCACGGCATCAACCTCGCGGCCATCAGCGCGGCGATCTGCACCGGGCCGCACGCCCATGAGGATCGCAACAAGCGTTATACCGCCGCAGTCTGGTGCGGAATTTTCTACGGGATTGCCGGCGTATTCGGCGCCACATTGGCGGCGTTGTTTGCGGCACTACCCAAAGAATTGGTGCTGTCGATTGCTGCGCTGGCACTGTTTGGCTCGATCATCAACGGGCTGAGCATCGCCATGAGCGAAGTGAAGGAACGTGAAGCGGCGCTGATCACCTTTATGGTCACGGCGTCGGGGCTGACGCTGTTTTCCATCGGTTCGGCGTTTTGGGGGATTGTGGCGGGGGTGGTGACCTTGCTGATCCTCAACGGGCGCAAAACCCAGGCATAAAAAAACGGCGACCCGAAGGTCGCCGTTTTTTTCAGTATCACTTAGCCGCGTTGATCGGCTTTTCCGGATACCAAACGTCCAGCAGCGGGCTGACGGTCATACCGGTCAGTTCGCTACGGTTTTTCAGCCAGGCTTCAACAGCAGCGCGCTGCTCTTCGTTGACCGAGCCACGCTTCTGCAGGCATACCAGACCGAAGTCGTCGCCGCCAACATAACCCAGACCGTTGGCTTCCATGGCTTCTTTGATGAAGGCTTCTAGGAACGCGTCAATGGCTTCTTCGGACAAGTCTTCTTTGAAGTCCAGGTTCAGTTCGAAACCCAGCTCTTGAAATTCATCAACGCACAGTTTTTTGCGCAGACGCTGGGAACGGTTAGTCGCCATTGGAACAATCCTCTTAAGTAATAACGGCCGGCACTTTACCAGTTTAAAACGTCAATTGCCCGCCTCTGTGGACACAGCGCCCGACCGCCTGTAAAAAAATAAGCCGTTGGCCGCCTCCAGCACGGCACAAGCGGTAACACCTTGGGGCATAATGCCGACACTTTCATGACCACTGAGGGCTTTTTCATCCATGTCCTCGCCTTTTTTCCCCTCTTCTGCAGGGTTTTATTTCATATGATCAAATCGTTGCGTCCTCTATTTCTCGCCGGCCTTCTTCTGCCATTGGCCCTGCCTGTTTCTGCTGCCACGATCAATACCGCCCTCACCCCCAACGTCGAAAAAGCGCTCAAGGCCAGCAAGTTGCAGCCCAGCGCTTTGTCGCTGGTGATGGTGCCGCTCGACGGCCCGGGTACCCCGACCGTGTTCAACGCTGACGTATCGGTCAACCCGGCCTCGACCATGAAGCTGGTCACGACTTACGCGGCGCTGGAAATGCTCGGCCCCAACCATCAATGGAAAACCGAGTTCTACACCGACGGCGACCTGAGCGGCGGCATCCTCAATGGCAACCTGTACCTCAAGGGCGGCGGCGATCCCAAGCTGAACATGGAAAAACTCTGGCTGCTGATGCGCGACTTGCGCGCCAACGGCGTGACCCAGATCACTGGTGATCTGGTGCTGGACCGCAACTTCTTCGTGCAGCCGCAACTGCCGGAATTCAACGATGACGGCAACGATCAGAACAAGCCGTTTCTGGTCAAGCCCGATTCGCTGCTGGTCAACCTCAAGGCCTTGCGCTTCGTGGCGCGCAATGACGGTGGCCGGGTGCTGATCTCGGTGGAACCGCCGATTGCCAGCATCCACATCGAAAACACCGTCAAAGCCCTCAATTCCAAGCAATGCACCGGCGGTGTGCGTTACAACCCGGTGCCGCAGGCTGATGGCAGCGTGACCGTGACCGTCGCCGGCCAATTGGGTGACGGTTGCAGCTCGCAGACTTACCTGTCGCTGCTCGACCATGCGACTTACACCGCCGGCGCCGTTCGGGCGATCTGGAAAGAACTGGGTGGCAGCATTCAGGGCAAGAATCGTCTGGCGTCCACCCCAAGCAACGCCAAACTGCTGGCCCGCGCTTATTCGCCGGACCTGGCGGAAATCATCCGCGACATCAATAAATACAGTAACAACACCATGGCCCAGCAACTGTTCCTAAGCTTGGGCCAGAAGTACCGTAACGACGCCGACGGTGACGATGCCAAAGCCGCTCAGCGCGTGGTGCGTCAGTGGCTGGCAAAGAAAGGCATTACCGCGCCGCACCTGGTGATGGAGAACGGCTCTGGTCTGTCCCGTGCCGAACGGGTCAGCGCCCGTGAAATGGCGAACATGCTACAAGCGGCCTGGCATAGCCCGTACGCCGCCGAGTACATCAGCTCGCTGCCGATCGCCGGTACCGACGGCACCATGCGTAAACGTCTGAAGACCACCGCCATGCGCGGCGAAGCCCACATCAAGACCGGCACTCTGAACACTGTGCGGGCGATTGCCGGCTTCAGCCGCGACGTCAACGGCAACACCTGGGCGGTGGTGGCGATCCTCAACGACAAAGCGCCGTTTGGTGCGTCGTCGGTGCTGGATCAGGTGCTGCTGGATCTGTATCGCCAGCCGAAAACGGCGCAGACCGCTTCCGTGCTGTAAGCACACTGCCGAACCTGTGGGCGCAGGCTTGCCCGCGAAGACGTCAGTTCAGTCAGAACGCTATTGGCTGACATTGCGCCTTCACGAGCAAGCTCGCTCCCGCTGGGGATTAGCGCCCACAGGTTTAATTCATCTGCCGCTCGACACGATCCCGTCCGCCCTGCTTCGCCGCGTAAACCCCTGAATCCGCGCGCAGCAATAGCGAATCAGCCCCCTCTCCCGGTCGCCAACTGGCGATACCGAAACTCGCGGTGACCACGCCAACCACATCCACCGGCGCGCTGCGAAGGCCCTGCCACAACTTCACGGCCAACCTGTACGCGTGTTCACCGTCGATGTCCGGACACAGCACCATGAACTCCTCACCACCCAAGCGGCAAAACACATCCGTACGCCGCAACCGGTGGCCAATACGCTCGCACACGGCTTGAAGCACCCGATCACCCACCGCGTGACCATACTGGTCGTTGATGCGCTTGAAATGATCGATGTCGAGCATGATCACCGACAGCTCGCCACCACCCCGCTCAACCCGAGCCATTTCGCTGGTCAGTCGTTCCTGGAAGTAGCGACGGTTGTGAATGCCGGTCAACGAATCTGTCACCGACAGTGCTCGCAGTTCCTCCTGCACTCGCTTGAGGTCGGAAATGTCTGAAATGTAGCCGTGCCACAGCACGCCCCCGCCCGGCAGCTCTTCGGGCGTCGCTTCACCGCGAACCCAGCGCACGCCGCGCTCGGGTAGCTGCACGCGGTACTCCTCGCGCCATGGGCTGAGGTTTTCAGCCGACGCACGAATCGATTTGCGCACGCGGGTGATGTCCTGCGGGTGAATGCGAGAAAAGACCGCCTCGGCGTCGAGCAACAGCACGTCCGGCTCAAGTTCGTAGATTTCCCGGATGCCGTCGCTGGCGTAGATCACGCTGAAACGCCCACCGAACTCCATTTTGAATTGATAGATGCCGCCCGGGACATGGGCACTGAGCTTCTTTAACAACACGTCCCGCGCCGCCAGTGCCTCGTGCACCCGCTTGCGTTCGGTGATGTCGATGCAGATCGCCAGATGCCCGACCCAAAGGCCTTGCTCATCGAGAACCGGTGTTGCGAGCATGTTCACCGGCAAATGACTGCCGTCGTGGCGTACCAGCGTCCATTCACGCGCTTCGTGACCGCCCACTTCTCCCCCCTCGACCAACATCGCCTGACAGGTCGGAATGGTCTTGCCATAGCGCGCGCTCAACTCGGCAGAGCGCGCCGTCAACTCACGCGAAAGGTGCAGGTTTTCCAGGGTCATGTGGCCGACGACATCGGCGCTGCTGTAGCCCAGCATCTGTTCCGCACCCGGGTTGAAAGTGTTGATCACGCCGCGCAAATCAGTGGCGATAATCGCTACTTGCGTGGCGGCATTCAGCACGCCACGCAACTGGCCGTGGGCGCCGCGCAGCTCCTGCTCGCGGGCATGCAGTTCCCGGGTGCGTTGCTCGACCAGGCGCAGGGCTCGTTGACGCTGACTGACCAGTACGTAGAGCAAGGCACTGAGCAAAAGACTGAGCATCGCCCCCAGTACCACCAGGCTGCTGATGGAGGAGTGATTGGCCTGCAGGAACGCTTCGCTGGGCTGCATTTCAACCTGATAGTCGTGGTCAGCCAGGCGCAACAGCCGGGTCGATTCCAGATCGCTCGCCCCGGGTTTGTTCGCCGATTCGTACAGCACCTCGTGTTGCTCGGCGGTGGAGAGGTCGAGAATGCGCACCGTCAGGAAATCATGGTTTTCTTCAGGCAACCCGTCCGCGAGCAACTGACGCATGCTGATCACCGCCATGACGTAGCCTTGCGGCATTGCGCCCGGCGCGCCTGCGCGGTTGACCGGCGCCAGCAGCAATACTCCCCGCGCATAGGCCGGCTCGATGCTGACCAGATGCAACGGTTGCGAGACGGCCATACGGCCGGTGTGATCGGCGCGCTCCAGCGTTGCACGGCGCAGCGGCTGCGCCAGCAGGTCATAACCCAACGGGGCCGGCAAGCGACTCTGGGTCTGGGTGTAGAGCACCGGCACGTACTCGGCGCGATCCCCCGCCACTTGCAACTGGCCGTCGGCGCTCAGTTCGCGAAAGGTAAAGGTGCTCAAGCCCTCGTCACGGACCGCCTGCTCCAGCGCAAGTCGCTGTGCACGCGGCACGCGAGGGGCATAGGAATAGGCTTGAGTGCGCAACAGCAGGGGCTTGGCATAACCATCGAACTCGGCGCGGGACACCGATTGGGAGTTGACGAAGAAGCGGCGCAAGCCGTCCAGGCGCTGTTCCTGATCCTGAAAGCGCTCTTCGATGCGGCTGTAGCGTTCATTGGCCAGCAGTTGAAAACGCTGATGCAATTGTTGCTGCAACTGATTGAGGGTCGCCCAGGCGAGCAGCCCCGTGAGAATCCCGCCGGCGAGCAATACCAGCATCGCGACCAGCCAGGCCGAGACGTCTTCGCTGATAAAACCCAGAATCTTCGGGCGCACGGGGTGCAACGACATAAGGGCCACTCACTACGCCACTATTGCGGAAAACGCCATTGGCCATGAGTGAGTTATAGCTATTAGCCACTAATTTGGCTAGCACTGAGAGAATCCAAGAGCCTTTAAAAATCAAGGCTCTGTGGATCCAATCTTTCCAAGCGTCAACGAGCCGTGATTTTCCAGGCGCGGTGAATCTTGGTGTTACGGGCGAAATCCGGATCAAGGGTCTGCGCGCTGATTTCCTCGACCGCATAACGCTCGGTCAAATTCTCCTCCAACTCGAACTTGCGGAAGTTGTTGGAGAAGTACAGCACGCCCCCCGGCGCCAGGCGAGCCATGGCCAGGTCGATCAACTGCACCTGATCACGCTGCACGTCGAAAATCCCTTCCATGCGCTTGGAGTTGGAGAAAGTCGGTGGATCGATGAAGATCAGGTCGTACTCGTCCCGGCAGTTCTCCAGCCACGCCATCACATCGCCCTGCTCCAGACGGTTCTTGTCCGAGTAGCCGTTCAGCGACAGGTTACGGCGCGCCCAATCGAGGTAAGTCTTCGACAGGTCAACACTGGTGGTGCTGCGTGCACCGCCCTTGGCCGCGTGGACGCTGGCCGTCGCGGTGTAGCAGAACAGATTGAGGAAGCGCTTGCCGGCGGCCTCTTTCTGAATGCGCATGCGGATCGGCCGGTGGTCGAGGAACAGGCCGGTGTCGAGGTAGTCGGTGAGGTTGACCAGCAACTTCACGCCGCCCTCGCTGACTTCGTTGAACTTGCCCTGTGCGCTCTGGCGCTCGTACTGCTTGGTGCCGCTCTGGCGTTCGCGGCGCTTGACCACCACGCGGTTCTTGTCGACGTTCAGCGCCTGCGGAATCGCCGCCAGGGCATCGAACATGCGGGCCGAGGCCTTTTCCGGGTCGATGGACTTCGGCGCCGCGTATTCCTGGACATGCACCCAATCGTGGTACAGGTCGATGGCCATCGAATACTCAGGCATGTCGGCATCGTAGACGCGGTAGCAATCAATGCCTTCGCGCTTGACCCACTTGCTCATGGCCTTGAGGTTTTTTTGCAGACGGTTGGCAAACATCTGCCCGCCTTCGCTCAAGCGCGGCTGCTCGATCACTGGTGCTGGGGCTGGCGTCGGTTTGATCGGATTGCCGTTCTTGTTGAATTTGCGCTCTTGTGGCTCGTCCGGGGTTTGATCGTAAGCGGCTTGCTCACGCTCGGCCTGACGCTGTTCCGGTGTGCGACGCTCACCGGTGACAAACTGATCCGGCAGCACTTTGATCAACAGCAGCTTGCACGGCAGCGCACCGTTCCAGAACGAATACTGCTTGTGGCTGCGAATGCCCATGCGCTTGCCCAGATCCGGCGCGCCGGTGAACACCGCCGCTTCCCAGTTCAGGCAGGCCTGACGCAGGCGCTCGCCGAGGTTCTGGTAGAGGTAAAGCAGGCTGGCTTCGTCACCCAGACGCTCGCCGTACGGCGGGTTGCAGATCACCAGACCTTTCTGGTTCTGATCCGGACGCGGCTCGAACGTCGCGACTTCGCCCTGGTAGATCTTGATCCACTCGCTTAAACCCGCACGTTCAACGTTGTTGCGGCCCGGTTGAATCAGGCGCGGGTCCGCTTCGTAACCGCGAATCCACAGCGGCGTCTTGGCCAGACCGGCAGCGGCACGCTGGGAAGCTTCTTCGTGGAGTTTCTTCCACAGCGCCGGGACGTGACCGAGCCAAGCGGTGAAGCCCCACTGTTCACGACGCAGGTTCGGCGCCATATCGGCGGCGATCATGCCGGCTTCGACGAGGAACGTACCGACACCGCACATCGGGTCAGCCAGCGCGCCGCCTTCAGCCGCAATGCGCGGCCAACCGGAACGGATCAGAATCGCCGCCGCGAGGTTTTCCTTCAACGGCGCCGCGCCCTGCTGCAAGCGATAGCCGCGCTGGTGCAGGCTGTGGCCGGAAAGGTCGAGGGACAGAATGGCTTCGCCGCGATCCAGACGCAGGTGAATGCGCAGATCCGGGTTCAGCTTGTCGATGCTCGGGCGATCGCCCTGCGGGGTACGCAGTTTGTCGACAATGGCGTCTTTGACTTTCAAGGCGCCGAAGTGGGTGTTGTCGATACCCGAGCCGTGTCCACTGAATTCAACGGCCAGGGTGCCGTCGCTGAGCATGTGGTCCTGCCACTCGACGTCGAGCACGCCGTGGTACAGGTCTTCAGCGTCTTTCATCGGAAAACGCTTGAGCACCAGCAGCACACGGTTAGCCAGACGCGACCAGAGGCACAGGCGATAAGCGGTTTCCATGGTCGCCATGCCACGCACGGCGGACGTGTGCTCGCGGGCGTCTTCAAGGCCAAGCCCGACGGCTTCCTCGATGAGCAGGCCTTCAAGGCCTTTGGGGCAAGTGAGGAAGAGTTCGAAACGATCGGACATGGTTTTTCCAGAGCCTTTGGCTAGTGAATCGGCAACGCATTGCCGATCCGGTTTTCAATCAGGCGCTTTTCTAAAAGAACGCCCGCGTGGCACGAAGGTGTGCCATTCCATCCCCGCTGCTCGGGTTAAAAGAGCTTAGATGCAAGGACAGATAAAAACGTGGTGAAACAAATTGCCGTAAAACGACCCTTCGTCGAATAGTACCTGACGCTAAACGTGGGTCATTCTCACTAAAGAATTAACCCCATCATCCAGCGCGGAGCCGATCATACCGGGGTTTGCCTAAAGAACACCCATGAAACCCGTCGGTACTTATGGCAATAGCACTATTTTTGTTACGTGCTTATGACAAAACGATCATTCCATCGGTGTGACTCATTGGTTAGAACTGAGCACAGGTTGACGTTGAAACGGCGTCAACACCTTGGCTCGCCACGCCGGCAGCGAGCCGCCAACGGCAGGAGTTTTCTGCCAGACCTCGATTGAGGTCAACGCGTCAAGAACAGTCAACAAGTGAGGGAAACACCCTATGAGAAGACTTAAGCGTGATCCGTTGGAAAGAGCATTTTTGCGCGGATATCAATATGGCGTTGGTGGAAAATCCCGTGAGCTTTGCCCATTTACTCTACCGTCGGTACGCCAAGCCTGGATCAACGGCTGGCGAGAAGGACGCGGCGACAACTGGGACGGTATGACCGGCACTGCGGGAATCCACAGACTCAACGAACTTCACGCCGTCGGCTGACACAGGGCATTTACTCCGACACGACAATCTGAATGTTTAACGCATTAACCACGCACGTCCTTCCCGGACGGCGGGCTGCGGCCCAGGGGCTCCTTCGAGGAGCCCTTTTTTATGCCTGAATGATCATTTTTTGTGCTGGACCACATAACCTGCGAAATCAGCGCAGGGCAGCGATGGCGTCGACCGACTCACGAATCAACGCCGGGCCTTTATAGATGAAGCCAGAATAAATCTGCACCAGGCTCGCACCGGCCGTGATCTTCTCAGCCGCATGTTTGCCTTGCGTGATACCGCCAGCGGCAATGATCGGCAAACGACCACCCAACTCACCCGCCAGCACCTTCACCGTGTGCGTGCTCTTGTCTCGCACCGGCGCGCCCGACAGACCACCCGCCTCATCACCATGCTCCATGCCTTCAACACCCACACGGCTCAGGGTGGTATTGGTCGCAATCACCGCGTCCATCCCGGTTTCGATCAACGCTTGCGCGACCTGCGCAGTTTCTTCGTCAGTCATGTCCGGAGCGATCTTGATCGCCAGCGGCACATGTTTGCCATGACGCAACGCCAGTTCGGCGCGGCGCGTGGCCAGGTCGGCCAGCAACTGTTTGAGCGAATCACCGAACTGCAAACTGCGCAGACCCGGGGTGTTCGGCGAGCTGACGTTGACCGTGATGTAACTGGCGTGGGCGTAGACTTTGTCCAGGCAGATCAGATAATCGTCCACGGCACGCTCGACCGGGGTGTCGAAGTTCTTGCCAATGTTGATGCCCAGCACGCCTTTGTATTTGGCCGCTGCGACGCGCGCCAGCAGGTTATCGACACCGAGGTTGTTGAAGCCCATGCGATTGATGATCGCCTCGGCTTCCGGCAGGCGGAAAATCCGTGGTTTCGGGTTGCCTGGCTGTGGGCGTGGAGTCACGGTGCCGATTTCGACAAAACCGAAACCCAGTTGCGCGAAGCCGTCGATGGCCGCGCCGTTCTTGTCCAGACCGGCCGCCAGACCCACCGGGTTCGGGAACTCCAGCCCCATGACCGTCACCGGCATCTTCGCCGGTGCCTTGCACAGCAAGCCATTGAGGCCCAAACGCCCACCCGCGCCGATCAGATCCAGCGACAGATCGTGGGAGGTTTCCGGGGAAAGTTTGAACAACAGCTGACGGGCCAGGGAATACATGGGCGGCGATGACTCGGGCGGCGAAAAGAGGCGGCGATTATAGCCGTGCATCGACCTGCCGTGCGAGGCGCACACGCAAATCGTGGCGACTGGCATATGCCTTGCACTTTCATCGTCATCAGCTCACAGGCCAACGGCGGCGTGCGGGCAATGACAATGGCGTCGTCCTCGGGTTTTGCCTGCGCAAAGCCTGGGACGGCGTTTTTTTTGAAGGCGGCTTTTGCAGGTGCACTCGATGAATGAACCCTCCGTCGGGCCGCTGGCCTGGGTCAACGGCAGTGATGCCCCGGAAAAAAGCGCAATCAACCTGGGTTTCATGGCCCTGAGCGATTGCGCCTCCGTGGTCGTCGCCGCCACTCAGGGCTTTGCCCAACCTTATGGGCTGACCCTGAACCTGAAACGCCAGACGTCGTGGGCCAATTTGCGCGACAAACTGGTCAGCGGCGAACTCGACGCCGCCCACAGCCTCTACGGGCTGATTTACGCGGTGCACCTGGGCATCGGCGGTGTTGCTTCGACCGACATGGCAGTGCTGATGGGCCTGAATCAGAACGGCCAAAGTCTCAACCTGTCACACGGTCTGCAAAACCTCGGCGTGACCAGTCCTGAAGCACTGGATCGTCATGCGCACCAAAGCCGCGCAAAACTGACCTTTGCCCAGACGTTCCCCACCGGCACTCACGCGATGTGGCTTTATTACTGGCTGGCGAGCCAGGGCATTCATCCGTTGCAGGATGTTGAGAGCGTGGTGGTGCCGCCACCGCAAATGGTCGCGCACCTGCAAGCCGGGCGCATCGATGGTTTTTGCGTCGGGGAACCGTGGGCAGCCAGCGCGGTACAGCAGGATCTTGGTTTTACATTGGCCACCAGCCAGACCATCTGGCCCGATCACCCGGAGAAGGTTCTCGGCTGCACCCGTGCCTTTGTCGAGCAATACCCCAACACCGCGCGGGCGTTGGTGATGGCGATCCTTGAAGCCAGTCGTTTTATCGAACAAAGCCCGCAGAATCGCCGCAGCACTGCGCAGTTGCTCAGCGCGCCGCAATACCTGGACGCGCCGATGTCGTGTATCGAACCGCGCTTTCTCGGTGACTATGCCGACGGCTTGGGCAATCGCTGGCAAGATCCTCACGGCTTGCGCTTTCACGGCAAGGGCGAAGTCAATTTGCCGTACCTGTCCGACGGCATGTGGTTCATGACTCAGTTCCGCCGCTGGGGGTTGCTGCGCGAAGATCCGGATTACCTCGCCGTCGCCCGCCAGGTTCAACAACTCGACATCTACCGTGAAGCCGCGACCGCCGTGGGCGTTGCCGCGTGGGCTACGGACATGCGCAGCAGCGAGTTGCTCGACGGCAAAGTCTGGGACGGCAGCGACCCGGCCGGTTACGCCCGCAGTTTCAAGCTGCACGCTCTGAGCGACGACGCTCCTCTTCTCGCCCGACGCTGACAGGAGACCGTGAACATGTTGCGTATTCTGCTGATCAACGACACGGCGAAAAAAGTCGGACGTCTGAAAACCGCGCTGACCGAGGCGGGTTTCGAGGTAATCGACGAGTCCGGCCTGACCATCGATCTGCCCGCGCGCGTCGAAACAGTGCGCCCGGACGTGATTCTGATCGATACCGAGTCACCCAGTCGCGATGTCATGGAGCAAGTGGTACTGGTCAGCCGCGACCAGCCAAGGCCGATTGTGATGTTCACCGACGAACATGACCCCAGCGTGATGCGTCAGGCGATCAAGTCCGGGGTCAGTGCCTACATCGTCGAAGGTATTCACGCACAACGGTTGCAGCCGATTCTTGATGTGGCCATGGCCCGCTTCGAGAGCGATCAGGCCTTGCGCGCGCAACTTCAGGCCCGCGACCAGCAACTGGCAGAACGCAAGCGCATCGAACTGGCCAAGGGTTTGTTGATGAAGATGAAGGACTGCAACGAGGAAGAGGCCTACACCCTGATGCGCCGCCAGGCCATGAGCCGCCAGCAGAAGCTGATTCAGGTGGCGGAGCAGATCATTGCCATGAGTGAGTTGCTGGGCTGAAACCGATATCGCGAGCGGGCGTACCTTGATCTCAACCTGTTGGCACAAATCTGGCTAGGCATTCAACACAGGTAACCAACGGCGGTTGCCCCACCCTCGACAAAGACGTCGCTCACCCGTTCGCCCCTCCCGGCGAGTCAGGTAGCGGCGTTTTTTCGTTTTGGCCCCACAGACCGGGGTCGGTGGTGCGGCCGTGGCGGCGCCCCACCTGCTGTGCATGACTCCTTTCGAGACTCTTTTCAGCTGAGGTGCGCGATGAATTCAAGCTTCTGGAAATCCGGCCATACCCCGACCCTGTTCGCAGCCTTCCTCTATTTCGACCTGAGCTTCATGGTCTGGTACCTGCTCGGCCCGTTGGCGGTGCAGATCGCCGGCGACCTGCACCTGACCACTCAACAACGCGGCCTCGTCGTCGCCACACCGATCCTCGCTGGCGCCGTACTGCGGTTTGTGATGGGCATGCTCGCCGATCGCCTGTCACCAAAAACTGCCGGAATGATCGGCCAGGTCATCGTGATCTGTGCACTGTTCGGCGCCTGGAAACTTGGCATTCATAGCTACGAACAGGCGTTGATACTGGGCCTGTTCCTCGGTATGGCCGGCGCGTCGTTTGCCGTGGCCCTGCCACTGGCGTCGCAGTGGTATCCGCCGCAGCATCAGGGCAAAGCCATGGGCATTGCCGGTGCGGGTAACTCCGGCACCGTGTTCGCGGCACTGATCGCCCCGGTACTGGCTGCATCCTTCGGCTGGAGCAACGTCTTCGGTTTCGCCCTTATTCCGTTGATCCTGACACTGGTGCTGTTCACCTTGCTGGCGAAAAACGCCCCCCAGCGGCCAAAACCCAAAGCCATGGCTGACTACTTCAAAGCCCTTGGCGACCGTGACAGTTGGTGGTTCATGTTTTTCTACAGCGTCACCTTCGGTGGTTTCATCGGCCTGGCGAGCGCCCTGCCCGGCTACTTCAACGATCAGTACGGTTTGAGCCCGGTGACCGCCGGTTACTACACCGCGGCCTGTGTGTTCGGTGGCAGTTTGATGCGGCCACTGGGCGGCGCCCTGGCTGATCGTTTCGGCGGCATCCGCACCTTGCTGGCGATGTACACCGTCGCGGCTATTTGCATCGCGGTTGTTGGTTTCAACCTGCCAAGTTCCTACGCGGCGCTGGCGCTTTTCGTCTGCACCATGCTCGGTTTAGGGGCAGGCAATGGTGCGGTTTTCCAACTGGTCCCCCAGCGTTTTCGTCTGGAAATCGGCGTCATGACCGGGCTGATCGGCATGGCCGGCGGTATCGGCGGTTTTGCGTTGGCGGCGGGCATGGGTGCGATCAAACAGAGCACCGGCAGCTATCAATTGGCGCTGTGGTTGTTCGCCAGTCTTGGCGTGCTGGCGTGGTTTGGTCTGCACGGGGTCAAGCGTCGCTGGAGAACCACCTGGGGGTCGGCGGCGGTGACGGCGGCGCGGGTCTGAAGAGTCCATGGCCCTGCAACTGAGTTTTGCCCAGGCCAGTGCCACCGGCCCGCGCGCGGAGAATCAGGACGCCTTGCGTCTGGTCACGCCCGCTCCGGCGCTGGCAGCGAGCAAAGGTTATCTGTTCGCCATCGCCGACGGTGTCAGCCAATGCGCCGATGGCGGACTCGCTGCACGCTCGACCTTGCAGGCCCTGGCGCTCGACTATTACGCCACACCGCAAACCTGGGGCGTGGCGCAGGCACTTGAGCGCTTGCTGATTGCGCAGAATCGTTGGTTGCAAGCCAACGGCGGTGGGCAACCGCTGCTCACCACAGTCAGCGCTTTGGTCATGCGTGGCCAGCGCTTTACCCTCGCCCATGTCGGCGATTGCCGGGTCTATCGCTGGCAGGCCGACCGCTTGCAGCGCATCTCCCAGGATCACGTCTGGGAGCAGCCGGGCATGCAACACGTACTCAAGCGTGCGCTGGGGCTGGATCAGCATCTGGTGCTGGATTTCCTTGATGGTGAGCTGCGCGCGGGCGAGTGTTTCGTGCTGCTCAGCGATGGCGTGTGGTCGACCCTGAGCGATACCGCGATTGCGGCCATTCTGCGCGACCAGCCGGATCTCGACAGCGCCGTACAGACGCTGGTCAACGCCGCGCACCTGGCGGGCAGTCAGGACAACGCCAGTGCTTTGCTGGTGCGGGTCGATGCCGTCGGTGAAGCGAGCATCGGTGACGCATTGATTCATTTGCAGCAATGGCCACTGCCGCCGCCGTTGAAAAACGGGCAGATGTTCGAAGGCTGGCAGGTGCAAGGCGTTGTCGGCAAGAGCCAGCAATCGCTGCTCTATCGAGTCATTGATGGGCAAGGTCGGCGCTGGTTGCTGAAAACCCTGCCGACGCGTCTGGCCGATGATCCCCAGGCCGGGCAGGCCTTGCTCTCGGAAGAATGGTTCCTCAAACGTGTCGCCGGCAGACATTTTCCCGAAATCCATGCTGGCCATCAGCGTCAGCATTTGTACTACGTGATGCGGGAATATGCCGGGACGACGCTGGCGCAGTTGTTTCAACAAAACGCTCCACTGCCCCTGGCGCAATGGCAAGACATTGCCGAGCGCTTGTTGCGGACGGTGGGGCTGCTGCATCGGCGGCAGATCCTGCACCGCGACATCAAGCCGGAGAATCTGCATCTGGGCGACGACGGGGAGTTGCGGCTGCTGGATTTCGGTCTGGCGTATTGTCCGGGGCTTTCGCAGGACACGCCTGCCACATTGCCCGGCACACCGAGCTACCTCGCCCCGGAAGCCTTTCGCGGCGACCCACCGAGTGCGCAACAGGATCTGTACGCGGTAGGCGTGACGCTCTATTTTCTGCTGACGGGGCACTTTCCCTATGGCGAGGTCGAAGCCTTCCAGCGGCCACGATTCGGCGTGCCGGTGAGTGCCGGTCGCTACCGCCCGGACGTACCGGAATGGGTCGCACAAAGCCTGGAGCGCGGTGTGGCTGGCGACCCGCAACAACGATTTGAAACAGCGCAAGAATGGTTATTGGTGTTGGAACAAGGGGAACGACGCAGCCTCAGCGTGCGGCCCAGGCCTTTATTGGAGCGTGAGCCTTTGAAGGTCTGGCGGACGATGGCGTTGCTGGCCTTGTTGGGGAATCTGGTGCTGCTGGTTTTGTTGTTTCACAGTTGAGACCGCGAAAGCGTCGGCCAGGCCAGCGCAAATTCATCAGCCAAACGCTCCACGAACGAGCAACCCGCCTCGATTCGGTGCAAAAAACCGGCAGTAACATACGGTTTCCCCCAATAAACCCGGCAATGCATCACTTGGCACAACCACTGCATTGCTCCGTTCACCACACATAAAGCCCAACCTTCAACGACGAAGGCCCGGCTTCCCGAGAGAACGGGACCAGGACAAAGGCGTCCTCGCTAGGCAACTAGCGGGACGCCTTTTTTTGTTTGCGCAAAATTTGTCGAGCAACGCCTGACTGCCCACAAGAGGCCAGCCGAAGCTCCCCGGAGAACCTGATGAAAAAACTCAAACTGGTGATGATCGGCAATGGCATGGCCGGCGTCCGCACCCTGGAAGAACTGCTCAAACTGAGCAACGAGCTGTACGACATCACGGTCTTCGGCGCCGAGCCGCACACCAACTACAACCGCATCCTGCTGTCCCCGGTGCTGGCCGGCGAGCAAACGTTCGAAGAGATCGTGCTCAACGACCTCGACTGGTACCTGGAAAACAACATCAAGTTATTGCTCAACCGCAAAGTGGTGGAGATCGACCGGGTCAAACGCCGGGTGATCGCCGAGGACGGCACCGAAGCCGAATACGATCGCCTGCTGATTGCCACCGGCTCGACGCCGTTCATCCTGCCGATTCCCGGCAACAACTTGCAGGGTGTGATCGGTTACCGTGACATCGCCGACACCCAGGCGATGATCGACACCGCGAAAACCCACAAACACGCTGTCGTCATCGGCGGTGGCCTGCTGGGCCTCGAAGCCGCCAACGGCCTGATGCTGCGTGGCATGCACGTCACCGTGGTGCACATCGGCGAATGGCTGCTGGAGCGGCAACTGGACAAAACCAGCGGCCAACTGCTGCAAACCGCCCTCGAATCCCGTGGCCTGCATTTCCGCCTGTGCGAACAGACCCAGGCCCTGCACGACGCCGGCAATGGCCGCGTCGGCTCGGTGCAGTTCAAGAACGGCGACATCATCCCCGCCGATCTGGTGGTCATGGCCGCCGGCATCCGCCCCAATACAGAACTGGCGGAAAAGGCCGGCATCCCATGCAACCGCGGAATTGTGGTCAACGACACCCTGCAAACCTATGACCCGCGCATCTACGCCATCGGCGAGTGCGCCAGCCATCGCGGCATTGCTTATGGCCTGGTCGCGCCGCTTTTCGAGCAAGCCAAGGTTTGCGCCAACCACCTCGCGCAACTGGGCTTCGCGCGCTATCAAGGGTCAGTGACGTCGACCAAACTCAAAGTCACCGGCATCGACCTGTTTTCCGCCGGCGACTTCATGGGCGGCGAAGGCACCGAAACCATCACCCTCTCCGACCCGATCGGCGGGGTGTACAAGAAACTGGTGATCAAGGATGACGTGCTGGTCGGCGCCTGTCTGTACGGCGATACGGCAGATGGCGGTTGGTATTTCCGGCAGATTCGTGAGAATCACGCCATCGGCGAGATCCGCGATCACCTGATGTTCGGTGAAAACGCCTTGGGCGATGTAGGACATCAGGGCCAGGACAAAGCCATGTCCATGGCCGACACCGCCGAAGTCTGCGGCTGCAACGGCGTATGCAAAGGCACCATCGTCAAGGCGATTCAGGAACACGGCCTGTTCAGCGTCGATGAAGTGAAGAAGCACACCAAGGCTGCCAGTTCCTGCGGCTCCTGCGCCGGGCTGGTCGAGCAGATCCTGATCAACACCGTCGGCGGCGCGGCCGACGTCAAACCGAAAAGCGAAAAAGCCATCTGCGGGTGCAGCGACCTCAACCACGGGCAGATTCGTCAGGCGATCCGCGAACAACATCTGCTGACCATCGCCGGCACCATGAGCTACCTCAACTGGCGCACCCCGAATGGCTGCGCCACCTGCCGTCCGGCGCTGAACTATTACCTGATTTCCACCTGGCCCGGCGAAGCCAAGGACGACCCGCAATCGCGCCTGATCAACGAACGCGCCCACGCCAACATTCAGAAGGACGGCACCTATTCGGTGGTGCCACGGATGTGGGGCGGCGTGACCAACCCGTCGGAGTTGCGACGAATTGCCGATGTCGCCGACAAGTACAACGTGCCGATGGTCAAAGTGACCGGCGGCCAGCGCATCGACTTGCTGGGCATCAAAAAGCAGGATCTGCCGGGCGTCTGGAAAGACCTCGACATGCCGTCCGGCCACGCCTACGGCAAATCCATCCGCACGGTAAAAACTTGCGTCGGTAGCGAGTTCTGTCGGTTCGGCACGCAAAACTCGACACAACTGGGCATTGAGCTGGAACACGACCTGTTCAACATGTGGTCACCGCACAAAGTGAAACTGGCCGTCTCCGGATGCCCACGCAACTGCTCGGAAGCGGGGATCAAGGACGTAGGAATCATCGGCGTCGATTCCGGCTGGGAGATGTACATCGGTGGCAACGGCGGGATCAAAACCGAAGTCGCCGAGTTCTTCGTCAAGCTCAAAACCGCTGAAGAAGTCCGCGAATACAACGGCGCATTCCTGCAGCTCTATCGCGAAGAAGCGTTCTATCTGGAACGCACCGTGCACTACCTGCAACGGGTCGGCATGGAGCACATCAAGAAAGCCGTGCTGGAAGATCCCGAGCGTCGCAAAGCGCTGAACGAACGCCTGCAATTCTCCCTGTCATTCGAACAGGACCCGTGGAAAGAGCGCCTGGCGCAGCCGCAACTGAAAAAAGAATTCGATGTGATCCCCGTGAAAAACCTGGAGGTGCCGGCATGAACTGGCTCGATATCTGCGCCCTCGATGAGATCAACGCCCTCGGTTCACGGATCATTACCGGGCCTAAAGGCGACATTGCGATTTTTCGTACAAGTGACGATGAGGTTTTCGCCCTCGACGACCGCTGCCCGCACAAGGGCGGGCCGTTGTCCCAGGGTTTGATCTACGGCAAACGCGTGGCCTGCCCGCTGCACAACTGGCAAATCGACTTGCAAACGGGCGAGGCACAAGCCCCGGACGTCGGCTGCGCCCACCATCACCCGGCGCGGATCGAAAATGGTCGCGTGCAACTGGCCCTGCGGGACGCCGTCTGATGAATCGCCAGACGAGCGCCTCGACCTGCTGTTATTGCGGAGTCGGCTGCGGCGTGCTGATCGAGCATGACGGCGAGCGCATTCTCGGCGTCAGCGGCGATCCGGCGCACCCAGCCAACTTCGGCAAACTGTGCAGCAAAGGCTCGACCTTGCACCTGACCGGCGACCTCGCAGCCCGAGCGCTGTACCCGGAACTGCGCCTGGCCAAAGGTTTGGCCCGCAGCCGCACTGATTGGGATACGGCGCTGGAACACGCCGCCAACGTGTTCGCCGATACCATCACCGAGCATGGCCCGGACAGCGTGGCGTTCTATATTTCCGGGCAACTGCTGACCGAGGATTATTACGCCTTCAACAAACTGGCGCGGGCGCTGGTCGGCACCAACAACATCGACAGCAATTCTCGGCTGTGCATGTCGTCAGCAGTGGTCGGCTACAAACGCAGTCTCGGTGCCGATGCACCGCCGTGCAGCTACGAGGATCTGGAACTCAGCGATTGCGTGATGATCGTCGGCAGTAACATGGCCTACGCCCATCCGGTACTTTTCCGGCGACTGGAAGAAGCCAAATCCCGCCGCCCATCGATGAAAGTCATCGTGATTGATCCTCGCCGCACCGATACCTGCGATCTGGCAGATCTGCATCTGGCAATTTTGCCCGGCACCGATGTCGCTTTGTTCCATGGGATTTTGCATCTGTTGTTGTGGGAAGACTGGATCGACCGTGACTTCATCAACGCCCACACCGAGGGCCTGACGGCGCTGAAAAGCCTGGTGCGCGATTACACCCCGCCGATGGTGTCGCAGTTGTGCGGGATCAGTGTCGAGCAGTTGCAGCAATGTGCTGAATGGGTGGGCACTTCGCCGAGCTTCCTGTCGTTGTGGTGCATGGGTTTGAACCAGTCCACCGCCGGCAGCGCCAAGAACAGTGCACTGATTAATCTGCATCTGGCTACCGGACAAATCGGCCGTCCCGGCGCAGGACCTTTCTCCCTTACCGGTCAGCCGAATGCCATGGGTGGGCGGGAAACCGGCAGTCTGTCCAACCTATTGCCCGGCCATCGTGACGCGGGCAATCCGGAGCATCGCGCCGAGGTAGCGGCTTATTGGGGGGTGGAACGGTTGCCCGAAACCGCTGGACTGAGCGCCATCGAACTGTTCGAGCAAGTACGCAGCGGCAAGATCAAGGCGTTGTGGATTGCCTGCACCAACCCTGCGCAATCGATGCCGGATCAAAGTGCCGTGCGTGCAGCACTGCAAGCCTGTCCGTTCGTGGTGTTGCAGGAAGCCTTTCGCACCACCGAAACCGCTGCGTTTGCTGACTTGCTGTTGCCCGCCGCCAGTTGGGGCGAAAAGGAAGGGTCGGTCACCAATTCCGAGCGGCGAATTTCCCACGTTCGCCAAGCGGTAGTCGCACCGGGCGAAGCGCGTCCAGACTGGGCGATCACGGTGGACTTCGCACAGCGTCTGGAGAAACGTCTGCGTCTTGATCAGCCAAGTCTGTTTGCCTTCGATCAACCCGCGCAGTTGTTCGATGAATACAAACTGCTGACGCGCGGGCGTGACCTGGATTTGTCGGGGATCAGCCATGCCTTGATCGACGAGATAGGCCCCCAGCAGTGGCCCTTTCCCTCCGGAGCCAGGCAAGGCACCCCACGCTTGTACGGCGACGGTATTTTTCCTACGGCAAACGGGCGTGCGCAGTTCATTGCCGACCCCTATCGCGCCGCCAAGGAACCGCGCGATGCACGTTTTCCACTGACGCTGATCACCGGTCGCCTGCGCGATCAATGGCACGGCATGAGCCGCACCGGCACCGCGGCGCAATTGTTCGGCCATGTCAGCGAAGCGGTATTGAGTCTGCATCCCGACGAGTTGCGCCGGCATCGCTTGCAGCCCGGGGATCTGGTCAACCTGAAGAGTCGTCGAGGGGCTGTGATCGTCGCGCTAAGCAGCGATGACAGTGTGCGTCCAGGTCAGGCATTTTTGCCGATGCATTGGGGCGATCGCTTTCTCAAGGGTGGCGTGAACACGCTGACACTGAGCGCCTTCGACCCCCTGTCCAGGCAGCCGGAACTCAAACACAGCGGAGTGCGCGTGGAATCGGTGAACTTGCCATGGCGGCTATTCGCCCTCATTGAGGGCGATGTACAACGGCATTTCGAGACCCTAAGACCACTCTGCGAGGCATTTTCCTACGTAAGTCTCAGCCTTGTCGGACGTGAACGATCGGCATTGCTGATACGCGCCGCCAGCAGCGAGGCGCCAGATCCGCAATTACTGCGTGAGATTGACCAATGCCTGTCGCTTATCGACGGGCCCGTACTGGCCTACGACGACCCACGTCGCGCCATCGGCAAACGCGTGCGAATCGAAAACGGCCGAATCACTGCGATTCGGCTGGCCGGTGAGACCCTCGCGCAGCATTGGCTGCAGGGCCTATGGCTGGAAGGCCGCGCGGACGAACAACTGCGTCGCTGGCTACTGGCGCCAATGAGCGCACCACCCGGTAGCGCCGAAGCGCAAATCGCCCCGGATAAAACCTTGTGCAACTGCGAAAACGTCAGCCTCAACGCAGTCTGCACCGGCATTCGTCAGGGTCTGGATCTGCAAGGGCTGAAAAACCAACTGGGCTGCGGCACGCAATGCGGCTCCTGCGTTGCGGAAATAAAACGCTTGCTGGCCGCCGATGTGCAGCCAGTCGCGACCATCGGATGAGGAAAACACCATGAATGCAAAAGTCTGGCTGGTGGGCGCGGGCCCCGGCGACCCGGAACTGCTGACCCTCAAAGCGGTACGCGCCTTGCGCGAAGCCGATGTGGTGCTGATCGATGATCTGGTCAACGACGCAGTGCTGGAACACTGCCCCACCGCGCGGATTATTGCGGTGGGAAAACGCGGTGGGTGCCGCTCGACACCGCAGGCGTTCATCCATCGGTTGATGCTGCGCTATGCTCGCCACGGTAAATGCGTCGTGCGGCTCAAGGGCGGTGATCCGTGCATTTTCGGGCGTGGCGGCGAAGAAGCGCTGTGGTTGCGCGAGCGTGGCGTCGAAGTCGAGTGGGTCAACGGCATCACTGCCGGGCTGGCCGGGGCGACGCAGTGTGATATTCCTCTCACATTGCGGGGTGTCGCTCGCGGTGTGACGCTGGTGACCGCACACACTCAGGACGACAGCCAATTGAACTGGCAGGCGCTGGCGCAGGGCGGCACAACCCTGGTGATCTACATGGGGGTGGCCAAGCTAGTCGAGATCCGCGATCAACTGTTGGCAGGCGGGATGGCGGCGGATACGCCGGTGGCAATGATCGAAAATGCGTCGTTGCCGGAGCAGCGCGAATGCCGGAGCAATCTGACGTCAATGAGTGACGATGCTTGCAGGTTTGAACTCAAGAGCCCTGCCATTCTGGTGATCGGTGCAGTGGCGGCTGTTATTGAAGATCAAAAGATCGCAGCCTGCGGAAACTCTGCATAGGGGCCGCGTGCGTCTCGTAAGGCCAAATCACAGGCAAAGAAAAGCCCGGCATAAGCCGGGCTTTTCTCAGAGCGGCAGCTAATTACTTAGCTTGAGCTTCAACCTGCGCTTCTACGCGACGGTTTACAGCGCGGCCAGCTTCAGTTTTGTTGTCAGCAACTGGGCGGGATTCGCCGTAGCCAACAGACTGAACGCGGGACGATTCAACACCGTACTGGTTGGTCAGAACTTGCTTAACGGCGTTTGCACGACGCTCGGACAGTTTCTGGTTGTAAGCGTCAGGACCGACGGAGTCAGTGTGACCTTCAACAGTAGTGGTGGTGGATGGGTACTGCTTCATGAAGTCAGCCAGGTTTTTGATGTCGCCGTAGCTGTTTGGCTTCACAACCGACTTGTCGAAGTCGAACTTGACGTCCAGCTCAACACGAACAACTTCTGCAACTGCTGGGCAGCCGTCAGCGTCAACAGTTACGTTGGCTGGGGTGTCCGGGCACTTGTCAACGTTGTCGCAAACGCCGTCGTTGTCGCTGTCGGAGCAGACTTCAGCCGGTGCTGGAACTGGAGCAGCAGCAGGCTTGGAGCCGCCACCGAAGTTCACACCGATACCGACGCTAGGAGCCCACTCGGTGTCGCCCTGGTCGATGTTGTACTGAGCTTCAACGCCAGCACGAGCGTAGAAGTTGTCGGTGAAGTACAGCTTGGCACCGCCGCCAACGTTGGCGAAGGTGGAGCGGTTACGACCGCCGGAACCGTTCTGACCGATGCTCTGATCGGAGAAACCAGCCGATACGTATGGACGCAGCATGTCGCCTGGGTTGTTGAAGTGGTACAGAGCATCCAGAGCGGTGTTGGCGCCCTTGATGTTACGGCCATCGTCGGAACGCACGTTGTGCACTTCGTCGTAGCCCAGACGCAGTTCAACGTCGTCGGTCAGGAAGTAACCGATCGAACCGCCGAACAGGTTGCCGTTGTTCTTGAAGTTACGAGCGCTGTCGAATTGTTCTTTCTTTGCGAAGCCTTCGATTTCAACTGCGCCTTGGCCTTGTGCCAGAGCGCCGAACGAAGTGGCGGCAATCAAAGAACCAATGGCCAAGCCCAAGGTGTTTTTCAGTTTCATCCGTTAAATCCCCATCTGGTGATTGTGAAGCAGTCCCGCAAACCGGGGGACAACTCGGCGGCAATTCTATCAGAACTTGCCTACACGTAAGAGATATTTGCGCTGAACTAAGTTTCAGCAATGCCTGCAAATTTCTCACGTAATTTATCTAGAGCACGCTTGTACCGCATTTTTGTAGCACTCAAACCCATGTGCATGATGTCTGCGATCTCCTGAAACTCCAGCTCTGCGACAAAACGTAGCACCAGAATTTCACGGTCAATCGGGTTCACATACACCAACCAGCGATCGAGTCCACCCTTCTCTTCCGGTTTCGGCGCCTTTTCCTCAGACGCTTCTTCCAGCGGGTCAAGACTCAATGCGTCCATCAAGCGACGCTTTCGCCGTTCCTTTCGATACTGCGTAATACATTCGTTGTAAGTGATGCTGTACAGCCAGGTTTTGAACTTCGATTTCCCCTCAAAGTTCTTCAAACCATACAAAACCTTCAGCATCACTTCCTGACAGACATCGTCCGCGTCGCGATCGTTCCCGAGATATCTCGCGCAGACGTTAAATAATGTTCGCTGGTAACGCCGCATCAGTTCTTCATAAGCGCGCGTTACGTGAAAAAGCTCGGTATGCGAGCGCGCGACCAACTCCTCATCAGAGAGTTCGCGGGGGTCGTAGCGCGTGGATAGCGTATGGGCTTTATTCAAAACAAGTCGTGCCGACAGTCAGGTCAATGTCCGCCGCAACCAGCATCAGCTGGCATTTTGCGGCGGCATACATTAGCAGGGTTTGCCGGATTAGCGGCTACTCACATGCTGTTCCAGCAGGATCCGATTGGAAAGAGAGACTAGCTCACCCTCATCGGTCAGCAGTGTGGTTTTAACCGTGCCGATCTCTTCGATCTGGCCTTCGACCTCGCCAACACGCACTTGTTGCCCAACCTGATACAGCTCACGCACATAGATTCCCGCAAGAATCTGACCGGCGATTTCCCGGCTTCCCAAGCCCATGGCCAGCGCAACGGCCAGACCAACGGTAATCAGAACAATGACGATCACATGGTTCAGAAGGTCGGTCTTGACCTCAAGCTGACTGATCGCAACCGAGATGCTGATGATGATCACCAGTCCCTGTGCAATTCGACCCAATCCCGAAGCGTAGTCCAGACCTACGCCTTCTGCTGCACCACGCACCAGCCCGTTGGCCAGTTGTGCGAGCAGAACACCTACCAGCAACACCAGCGCGGCGCCGAATACTTTCGGCAAATACAGCGCCAGGATGTCGAGCGTAGCCGAAACTCGCTCAAGCCCGAGGGATTCTGCTGCAGAAACCAGGAAAATGAGCAGAACGAACCAGTAGACGATTTTGCCAATCAGGGTCGAAATCGGTACCTGCAACCCGGCACGCGACATCAACTTGGTCAAACCGGTGCCGCCCATCAGGCGGTCGAGACCCAGTTTGGCAAGCAGCTTGGACAGCAAGGTATCGAGCAGCTTCGCCACGACGAAACCCAGCAGCAGCACGACCAGTGCGCCAAACAGGTTCGGGATGAAGTTGGCGACTTTGGTCCACAACGCAGTCATTGCAGTGACGAGGCTCTGAGTCCAGAGATCAAGTTCCATATTCAATCAGCCTTATCAGCAGTGCGAGCGGTAGGTTTACGAAGACGGGAAACCGGCGAAACATGGGCCGATCCGTTGTTCAAGGCGATCATCAGCGCGGGCAGCCAGCGGCCCAGCAGGCTGAACAGATCGCCGGCGCCGACCTGGCGGTTGGCGGTTTTGAGTACGCGACCCAGGCACGCATCGTCGTCGCGGCTGGACGGCGAAGCGTTGAGCATGTCACGCAAAGACTGTTCAAACGGATCGTGCATACGCACCTCTCGTGATGTCTGTGAAAGACGCGGGCAAATTTGGTCGGGTCACATGCGGCATCTCTATACCCAACGCAAACGTCGGAACAACCACCACTGCCCAAGGGCCACAGCGACCATCAGCAGGCAAGCCACCAGGAAGCCGTAAGGACTCCCGGAAAGCGGAATTCCACCGACGTTTATACCCAGCAGACCGGTGATAAAACTCATCGGTAAAAAGATCCCGGTGATGATCCCGAAGCGATACATCGTGCGATTCATGCGCTCGCTCAGGCGCCGGTCCTCAGCCTCCAGCACAAGCCCCACGCGCTCTCGGGTCAATTCGAGCTCTTCGAGATAACGCGTCAGGCTGTTGTTCAATTCGTTCCAGTAGTCGGCATCGTCATCGACGAACCAGGGCAGTTTTATCCGCGTCATCTGGCCGAAGATATCCCGCTGTGGCGCGAGAAAACGCTTCAGTCCAGCCGCCCTGCGACGGATGTGCAAAATGGCGCCATGATCGGGCGTATACCGTTCGTCGGCATCCATTTTTTCTTCTTCCTCATCGGCGATTTCCGAGAGGCAAGTGACCAGATCCTGCACCTTGTTGGTAAGGAACTGCGCCAGATAAAGGATCAGTTCAGAAGCGGTTTTCGGGCCTTTGCCGTCTGCCAGTTGCGCGAGCAATTCATCGGTAGCCCGCAACGGTCGCAAACGCAGGGAGATCACACGCTGAGCGCTGGCAAAAATGCGCACCGACACCATGTCTTCCGGCTCCGCGCCCGGATTGAGATTGACCCCGCGCAAAAACAGCAACAACTCGGCATCCGGCAACGGCAACAAACGAGGTCGGGTGTTCTCTTCCAGCAGCAGGTCGCAGGTGAATTCATTGAGACCACTGGATTTGCGCAGCCAGGTCTGGGTTTGCGGATGACTGCGATCCCAATGCAGCCACAGGCTTTCATGGGCCTGCAGTTGCAAATCGTCGAGTTCAGTCCGGGCTATCGAACGCGCACCGCCTTTACCGTCCAGCACCAGGGCATGCACCAGCCCCCATTGCGCGTTTTCTTCCTCGAACATCCTCATCCCTTTGTCGAAGGCTTATTCAGGCATCTTCAGCGGGCTCGGCGAGATGATCACGCCGTTGTTGTCCGCATAAATGTAGTGCCCCGGGTGGAACGTCACACCGGCAAAAGTCACCGCAACGTTGAGGTCGCCAACGCCGCGTTTTTCGGTCTTCATCGGATGACTGGCCAAGGCCTGAACCCCGAGATCGGTCTGGGCAATAACGTCGACATCACGGATGCAACCGTAGATCACCAGCCCTTCCCAGCCATTCTTTGCGGCCTTCTCGGCGATCATGTCGCCCAACAGCGCACGGCGCAGGGAACCGCCGCCATCGACCACCAGCACCTTGCCGTGGCCGTTGAGCTCGGCTTGTTCCTTGACCAGCGAGTTGTCTTCGAAGCATTTGATGGTCACGATTTCGCCGCCGAACGAATCACGGCCGCCGAAATTGCTGAACATCGGTTCCAGCACCTGAACCAGCTCCGGATAAGCGTCGCAAAGGTCAGGCGTAAGGTAATGGTTCATCGAAAAACTCCTGTGAAAAGGAAGACGATCAGGGATGACGCACTCTTTTGAAACGAGTTCCGGCGGTCGCTGTTTACCTTAGTTCATCCCATGGTCGCTGAACGAACCTGAACAAACGCTGAAACGTAATAGCTAAACAGCCACCCAATATGACCAGAACCGCACAACGCGTCATATCTTAGCCGCAAGCCATGCCGAACGAAATGCCCTTTTCAGAGCCTGCGACTCAGCCTGCAGCCGCCATATCCGGCTTCCCACCCAGCAGGGGCGCTTGCTGATCGCTCAACCAGCGTGCAACCAGTGGCCACACTTGCGTCTGCGCAGATTTGCTCACCAACATCTCGACATGACCGAAATTTTCGCTGAAGCCCTGCTCGCGCCCCAGATTGACGAACTGTTTTTGCTCGCTGCCTATCTGCTCGAACAGTTTGCGACAGGCCCAGGCCGGGTCCTGATGGTCCCCCGCTGCGCTGACCGCCAGCACGGGCACTTGAACATCTGCCAAACCGGCCCACCAATCCTTGTCCTTGTCACCAAAACGACCGAACAAGCCATACCAGCGCATGCTTTCGATGGCCAGACCGATCGGCTCGTCTTCTGGCCCACGTTTAAGACGCGAGCCCGATAGCTGGGCAAATCGCTTGAGAATGAAGCGACTGCTCCACTCCACCGGTGGGATTTTCAGGGGCCAGTAGGTTCGGCTGACTTGCGTGCCAAAAAATGCCGCGGACGCCACGGCCGGCTCACCCAGGTATTCGCCGCCCAGCGCCGCCGCCAGGGTGATGCCGCCCAGCGAGTGCCCGAGCCAATGCGGAACCTGACCGCTCTGCTCGCGCACGAACGCGGCAATTGCCGGCAGATCGTATCGCGCGTAGTCAGCGACGCGATTGCGCCGGTAATCCTCGTTGCGCTGCGACAGACCGTGACCGCGCATCTCCGGGATCCACACGTCGAAACCCAGCCGTGCCAGGTACGCACCCAGCCCCAGACCTTTCGGGGAAAACCAGAAGCGCCGATTGGAAAAACTGCCATGCAACAGAATCACTGGCACGCCGCGCACGGCCGGTTCATCGGCCATACCCAAACGGGTGACGGCGATTTCCACAGACCAGTCCGGGCTGTTGCCGGGTTTCAATCGGTAAACATCTTCGCTCAGATCGCCGCGCCGCTCGGCGCTGATCAGGGCGACAGGAAATAGGTTGCTGCTGCTTTGCATAATGCTCTTGCACAAAAAAGGGCGGCATCCACAGGAGCCCGCCCTACTTCAATCTCAAAGCCTCGACCCGCAAAGGCAGGTCGAGGCTTCATTAACGACTTATTGGGCCGCTTGGCCTTCCGCCAGGAAGAACCAGGTTTCCAGCACGGTGTCCGGGTTCAGCGACACGCTTTCGATGCCCTGTTCCATCAGCCATTTGGCCAGATCCGGGTGATCCGAAGGCCCCTGACCGCAGATACCGATGTACTTGCCGGCCTTGTTGCACGCGGCAATCGCGTTGGCCAACAGCTTCTTGACCGCCGGATTACGTTCGTCGAACAGGTGCGCGATGATGCCCGAGTCGCGATCCAGACCCAAGGTCAGTTGAGTCAGGTCGTTGGAACCGATCGAGAAACCGTCGAAGAATTCGAGGAATTCTTCCGCGAGAATCGCGTTCGACGGCAGTTCGCACATCATGATGACGCGCAAACCGTTCTCGCCGCGCTTCAATCCGTTCTCTGCGAGCAGATCCACAACCTGGCTGGCTTCGCCAAGGGTGCGCACGAACGGCACCATGATTTCGACGTTGGTCAGGCCCATCTCGTTGCGCACCCGCTTGAGGGCCCGGCATTCGAGTTCGAAGCAGTCACGGAACGATTCGCTGATGTAACGCGAAGCGCCACGGAAGCCCAGCATCGGGTTTTCTTCTTCCGGCTCGTAGAGTTTGCCGCCGATCAGGTTGGCGTATTCGTTGGACTTGAAGTCCGACAGACGCACGATGACTTTCTTCGGCGCGAAGGCAGCCGCGAGGGTGCTGATGCCTTCAACCAGTTTTTCGACGTAGAAACCGACCGGATCGTCGTAACCGGCGATGCGCTTGTCGACGCTTTCCTTGATTTCCGGCGGCAGGCCGTCGTAGTTCAGCAGTGCTTTGGGGTGGACGCCGATCATGCGGTTGATGATGAATTCCAGGCGGGCCAGGCCCACACCGGCATTCGGCAGTTGCGCGAAGTCGAAGGCGCGGTCCGGGTTGCCGACGTTCATCATGATCTTGAACGGCAGATCAGGCATGGCATCCACGGAGTTCTTCTTGATGTCGAAGCCCAGTTCGCCTTCGAAGATGTAACCGGTGTCGCCTTCGGCGCAGGACACGGTCACGCCCTGACCGTCCTTCAGCAGGTGGGTGGCGTTACCACAGCCCACGACGGCCGGAATCCCCAGTTCACGGGCAATGATCGCCGCGTGGCAGGTACGGCCGCCCCGGTTGGTGACGATGGCGCTGGCGCGCTTCATCACCGGTTCCCAGTCCGGGTCGGTCATGTCGGACACCAGCACGTCGCCCGGCTGGACTTTGTCCATCTCGGACACGTCCTTGATGATGCGAACCTTGCCGGCGCCGATGCGCTGGCCGATGGCGCGACCTTCGACCAGCACGGTGCCGGTTTCTTTGAGCAGGTAACGTTCCATGACGTTGGCCTGAGTGCGGCTTTTCACGGTTTCCGGACGGGCCTGCACGATGTACAGCTTGCCGTCGTCACCGTCCTTGGCCCATTCGATGTCCATCGGGCACTGGTAGTGCTTCTCGATGATCATCGCCTGCTTGGCCAGTTCGCTGACTTCGGCGTCGCTCAGACAGAAACGCGCGCGGTCAGCCTTGTCGACATCGACGGTTTTGACCGACCGACCGGCCTTGGCCTCGTCGCCGTAAATCATCTTGATGGCTTTGCTGCCCAGGTTGCGACGCAGGATCGCCGGACGACCGGCTTCCAGCGTGCCCTTGTGGACATAAAACTCATCCGGGTTCACCGCGCCTTGTACGACGGTTTCACCCAGGCCGTAGGCGCCGGTGATGAACACCACGTCACGAAAGCCCGATTCGGTATCGAGGGTGAACATCACGCCGGCGGTGCCGGTTTCCGAACGCACCATGCGCTGCACGCCGGCCGACAGGGCAACCAGCTTGTGGTCGAAGCCCTGGTGCACGCGGTAGGAGATCGCACGGTCGTTGAACAGCGAAGCGAACACCTCTTTGGCAGCGCGGATGACGTTTTCCACGCCACGGATGTTCAGAAAGGTTTCCTGCTGACCGGCAAAAGAGGCGTCCGGCAAGTCTTCGGCGGTGGCCGAAGAACGCACGGCCACGGCCACGTCAGGGTTACCGGCCGACAGCGCGGCGAACGCGGTGCGGATCTCGGCATTCAGTTTTTCAGGAAACTCGGCTTCCATGATCCATTGACGGATCTGGGCGCCGGTCTTGGCCAGCGCATTGACGTCATCAACGTCGAGTGCGTCGAGGGCCTTGTGGATCTGGTCGTTGAGGCCGCTCAGTTCGAGGAAGTCGCGATAGGCCTGAGCGGTGGTGGCAAAGCCGCCAGGGACCGACACACCGGCGCCTGCCAGGTTGCTGATCATCTCGCCCAGGGATGCGTTCTTGCCCCCCACATGCTCAACATCGTGTTTGCCGAGCTTATCGAGGGAAACTACGTACTCTACCAAGGTGATCTCTCCACTAACTGTGTTGGAAAAGCTCAGAAGCCGGCGGCTCGGGGGAGCGTTGGCCGGCTGTATGGCCTGGACCTGGAAAATAAGTGAGAATGCGGGCCAATGGCGGCCGGCAAATCGCGCCTATCATATCCAGAAATGCTCATAAGTGTCCTGTACTGCCTATGCATGCCGATGTGGCGAGTGACTGTTGTTGCCAGACAAGGCGCCGCGGCAAGTCATAGCTGGCTATGGCGAGGAGCGGCAACGTAGTATGGCGACAACAGGCGCCGCCACGACGGCATGCATAGGCAACACAGGACACTCACTTAAGGCCCAAGGTGCAAATGAAACGATCTGCTTTCTTTATCTCCGATGGCACCGGCATTACCGCCGAAACCCTGGGTCAAAGCCTCTTGGCGCAGTTCGAAAACATAGGCTTCAGCAAATTCACGCGCCCGTACATCGACAGCGTGGAAAAAGCGCGGGCCATGGTACAACAAATCAACAAAGCCGCTGAAACCGACGGCTTTCGCCCGATTATCTTCGACACCATCGTCAATCAGGACATTCGTGAGATTCTCGCCACCTCCAATGGTTTCATGATCGACATTTTCTCGACCTTCCTGGCGCCTCTCGAGCAGGAATTGACCGAGCATTCTTCCTACACCGTCGGCAAGTCGCATTCGATCGGGCACAACTCCAATTACATGGAGCGCATCGAAGCGGTGAACTTCGCCCTCGACAACGATGACGGCGCCCGCACGCACTATTACGACAAGGCCGATCTGATACTAGTGGGCGTGTCGCGTTGTGGTAAGACGCCGACGTGCCTGTATATGGCGATGCAGTTCGGCATCCGCGCCGCCAACTACCCACTGACCGAGGACGACATGGAGCGCCTGACCTTGCCAGCCGCCCTGCGCGCGCACCAGCACAAGCTGTTCGGCCTGACCATCGACCCGGATCGCCTCACCGCGATCCGTAACGAGCGCAAGCCCAACAGCCGCTATTCGAGCTATGCCCAGTGCGAATTCGAAGTGCGCGAAGTGGAAAACCTGTTCCGCCGCGAAAACATCCCGAACATCAACTCCACGCATTTCTCGGTGGAGGAAATTTCGGCGAAGATTCTGGTCGAGAAAGGCGTGGAGCGGCGGTTCAAGTAGATTCGCGGTGCCTGATCTGAAACCTTCGCGAGCTTGCTCGCGAAGAACGATTACGCGGTTTCGGTGAGTGACCGCGCCAGCGCTTCAAACCCACCCAGCAACAACCTGTCATCCCCCACCGAATTGCACACACTCGCCCGAATAAACTGCGGCACCGCCGCGTGCCCGACGGCGAACGCCTCGGCGGTCGCCACCAGATAGTTGTTTTCCTTCAATTCCGCGGCAATCTGCGACGCCCGCCACAGCTCAGGCACTTGCAACCAGAAATGCGGGCTGTGGATATGCGTCTTGTAGCTCAATCCCTCCAGCGCACCCGCCACCCAGGCCTTGCGCCGGCCGATCTCGCCGATCTGCTCATCCAGCAAGCGCTCGGCCATGCCGTTTTCGATCCACAGAGTCGCCACCTCCTGGGTCAATGGATTAGCCATCCAGCAGGTACCACGAATGGCGGAGCTGATGCGCCCAAGCAACGCTTGCGGCACATGCAGATAGCCAACCCGCACCCCCGCCGAAACCGCCTTGCTCAGACTGCCGATCAACACTGAACGCTCAGGGGCGAAATAACTCAGAGGCAGCGGACGCTGGCGATCCAGCACCGCGTGTGCTTCGTCTTCGAGGATCAGCAGGTTGTGTTGGCGACAGACCTCGGCAATCGCCTGGCGTCGTGAGATCGACATGACCGCCGCCGTAGGATTCTGGATCGTCGGCGTGCAATACAGCGCGGATACCCGGTGCTGACGGCAAATGTCCTCCAGCGCCGAGGGCAACAGTCCTTCGTCATCCATCGCGGCACCGATCAGCTTTATCCCGAGTTGGCGTGCGACGCTGATCAATCCGGGGTAGGACAAATGCTCGGTGACCACCGTGTCACCCGCCTTGAGCAAACCCATCAACGCGCACAACAGGCCATGCTGACCACCGTTGACGCACAGCACCTGATCGGCGTGCGGGACAAAATCCCCATGACGCAGCCATTGGGCACCCGCCGCTCGATGCCGTGGCAGTCCACCTTCAGCGGTGTATCCCGTCAACTGCTGCAAGCGGTGCGGATCACCGGCCAGTGTCTGCAGGGCTTGGCTCATCAAAGCCGTTTCCTGCCCGGGAATCGGCTGATTGCGACTCATGTCGAAGCAGGCCGGGGGCTCATCGCTGACATTGCGAAAGCCCTTGTCTTGCGGCCGCTCCATCCCGCGCTGACGCACATAAGTGCCGTCTCCTACACGGGCCACGACCCATCCCACACGCTCCAGTTGGCCGTAGGCACGGCTGACGGTGCCGATGGTGACGCCGAGGCTATCGGCCAACAACCTGTGGGGGGGCAACTTGCAACCGGCCTCGATAACACCGGCAACGATGGTCTTCTCGACCGCGTCCGCGAGGCGCTGATACTTCACGCCGACGCCATTGGCCAGGCCGTCACGCAGGATTGACACCATGGCAATACTTACTTTGACAGTCATTCTTGCCCCGAATAGCGTACTGAAAACAGGTTCAATCAGGGATAGACCTTTTCAGTAATCAGGTCAATTCCGTCGTTCGGAGCACACCGCATGTCGATCGCCCTCAGCACACCGTTGAACACCAGCAAACCCTGGCTCGCCGGGTTGGTCACCAGCGTGTTGTTTCTGATCGTCTGCCTGAGTTGGGGCACGACATGGCTGGGGATCAAGATTGCCGTGGAAAGTGTGCCGCCACTGACTGCCGCCGGGCTGCGCTTTCTGATTGCCTTTCCGCTGTTCCTCGGCTTCGCCGTATTGCGCAAAGAACCGCTGCTGTTCCCCCGGCGGAGTCGCTGGTTCTTTGTGTTCGTCACGCTGTCGTATTTCAGCCTGCCCTACTACTTGCTCAACTATGGCGAGATGCATGTGTCGTCCGGCCTGACCGCGCTGTTGTTCAGTTGCATGCCGGTGTTCATCCTGATTTTTTCTGCGCTGTTTCTGCGCGAGAACATCCAGGCGACGCAAATACTCGGGATCGCCATCGGTTTCGGCAGCCTGTTCATGATCATCCGCAGCCAGGGTTTGCATCTGGATCAGGCGCAATGGCTTGGTGTACTGGCGATTCTCAGCGCGGCGATCATGCACGCGCTGTGCTACGTGATCACCAAAAAGCACGGCAGCGCAATCAGTGTGATCACCTACAACACTCTGCCCATCGGCATTGCCGGTTTGATGCTGCTGGTCACCGGCCTTTCGCTGGAAGACCCGACGTTCGCCACCATCACGCCACGCTCCTGGGGGGCGCTGCTGTACTTGGGGCTGATAGCGTCGGTCGGCGGCTTTATCGTCTATTTCGTCCTGCTCAAACGCCTGAGCCCGGTGCTTCTGTCATTCGTGTTCATCATCTTTCCGGTGTTCGCCGTGATCATCGGCGCCTGGTACGAAGGCACGGAAATTTCTCGCGAGCTGATGCTGTATTCAGCCGTCCTGCTGGGCGGATTTGCGATCACCAAGCTGCCAGCCAAGCGCTAACAATCATGCATTGAACATCGGAGGTTCAAATGTCGGTACACACCATGGAAACCCTCAGTCTTTTTAACAATGCCCCTTATCAGCGCGATTTCAGTGCCCGGGTGATCGCGGTGGTTGATCAGGCCGTCGTCCTCGAACACACGCTGTTCTATCCCACCGGTGGCGGGCAGCCGGGCGACACCGGGCACTTCAGCTTGCCGGATGGCACCCGGATCGAGGTGACGGGAACGCTGCGCGACCCGTTGCTGCCGTCGATCATCTGGCACAACGTTGCGCAATGCCCGCCTCAGCTATGCGTCGGCGCCCTGCTCAACGCCAGCCTGGACTGGGCGCGGCGCTATCAACACATGAAGATGCACACCTGCCTGCACCTGCTGGGCTCGATCATCAATGCGCCGGTCACCGGGTGCAGCATCAGTGCCGACAAGGGCCGGCTGGATTTCGACCTGCCCCAAATGACCCTCGACAAGGACAGCCTCACCCACGACCTCAACGCGCTGATCGAGCAGGCCATTGCCGTCACCACCCTGTCGATGCCCGCCTCGGAGTTTCCCGCACTGCTGGAAAAAACCGGCAGCAAAACGATTAACCCGCCGGCGATTCAGGGTGAATTGCGAATGGTCGAAGTGATCGGCATCGACCTCCAGCCCTGTGGCGGCACCCACGTACAAAACACCCTGGAAATCGGTCGAGTGTTTTGCGAAAAAATCGAGAAGAAGAGCAGGACCAACCGCCGGGTGATCCTGCGGTTTGAATGAGCCCTAGATCACGAACAGGTCGACGAAGCGGTTCACCGCAGTCGCCTCAAGCTGCGCCTGATCTGTGCACAGCGCGAAGATCTTGCCGCTGCGTTGGTCGGTGAAACGGGTTGCCAGGTTCGTCTTGAACTTGTCTTCGAGCAACGGAATGCCTTCGGCGCGACGGCGACGGTGACCAATCGGGTATTCCACCACCACGTTCTCGGTGCTCGAACCGTCCTTGAAAAACACCTGCACCGCGTTGGCAATCGAGCGTTTGTCGGCCTCCAGATACTCGCGAGTGAAGCGCGGGTCTTCGACAATGACCATTTTTTCGCGCAGCACATCAATGATCGGGTGGGCCTTGTGAAAATCGTCTTCGTATTGCTCGGCCACCAGATTGCCGAACGCCAACGGCACAGCGGTCATGTACTGAATGCAATGGTCACGGTCGGCCGCATTGGCCAGCGGCCCGACCTTGGAAATGATGCGAATCGCCGACTCATGTGTGGTGATGACGATGCGGTCGATTTCATGCAGGCGATTGCGCACCTGAGGGTGCAGCGTGACCGCCGCTTCGCAAGCTGTTTGCGCATGAAATTCGGCCGGGAAGCTGATCTTGAACAGCACGTTTTCCATCACGTAACTGCCAAACGGCCGCGAGAAACTGAAGCTGCGTTTATCCTCCGGTTTTAAGGTCAGATCGCTGTTGGTGTGGCTGAACAGCACGTCGTAAAAGCCCCACTGTTTCGCGCTCAAAACACCGGGAATGCCCATCTCACCGCGCATGGCGATGTCCGCCAGGCGCACGCCACGACTCGATGCATCCCCCGCCGCCCAGGATTTGCGCGAGCCGGCGTTCGGAGCATGCCGATATGTGCGCAGCGCCTGTCCGTCAGCGAACGCATGGGACAACGCCGACAACAACTGCTCGCGATTGGCCCCCATGAGTTTGGCGGTGACGGCGGTTGAAGCGACTTTGACCAAGATGACGTGGTCGAGTCCTACGCGGTTGAAGGCATTCTCCAGTGCGATCACGCCCTGAATCTCATGGGCCATGATCATGGCCTCCAGCACATCGCGAATCGTCAGCGGCGCTTCACCGTTGGCCTGACGTTTTTGCGAAAGGTGATCGGCCACCGCGAGAATCGCGCCGAGGTTGTCCGACGGATGCCCCCACTCGGCAGCGAGCCAAGTGTCGTTGTAATCAAGCCAACGCACGATGCAGCCGATGTCCCACGCGGCTTTCACCGGGTCGAGGCGATAGCTCGTGCCCGGAACTCGTGCCCCGAACGGCACGACAGTGCCTTCAACGATGGGGCCAAGGTGTTTGATGCATTCGGGGAAACGCAACGCCAGCAGGCCACAGCCGAGCGTGTCCATCAGGCAGTTGCGGGCGGTGTCGAGGGCTTCGCTGGAGTCAACTTTGAAAGAGAGGACGTAGTCGGCGATGTCCTGCAGGACACGGTCGTAGTCGGGGCGATTGTTCAGGTCTACGTTGGCGCTCATGTTCGATTCACTCTTGAAGTGGTTCGTTGATGGGACCTCGGTTCAGGGCTGATTTTTTGGGTTGAAATACTATCCCCAAGGAGCGGGTTTGCTCACGAAGGCGCAGTGTCAGTCGACATCATTGTTGCCTGGTGCGCCGCCTTCGCGAGCAAGCCCGCTCCCACAGGGAATGAAGTGTTACTTAAAAAGCGTCGCCGGGAATGCGCACGTAGCCTTCCATCAATACCCGCGCACTGCGACTCATGATGGCCTTCTTCACCACCCACTCACCGTTTTCCAGACTGGCCTCAGCACCGACCCGCAAGGTCCCGGACGGATGGCCAAAACGCACGGCATTGCGCTCGATGCCACCCGCCGCGAGGTTTACCAACGTGCCGGAAATGGCAGCAGCGGTACCGATCGCAACGGCTGCGGTGCCCATCATCGCGTGGTGCAATTTGCCCATCGACAAGGCGCGCACCAGCAGATCAACGTCACCTGCCGCAACCGCCTTGCCACTGGAGGCCACGTAATCCGCAGGCTTGGCCACGAACGCGACTTTCGGTGTGTGTTGGCGCTTGGCGGCTTCATCCAGATTGGCGATCAACCCCATGCGCAACGCACCGTAGGCACGAATGGTTTCAAACATTTGCAGCGCTTTCGGATCGCTGTTGATCGCGCTCTGCAACTCGGTGCCGGTGTAACCGAGGTCGGCGGCGTTGACAAAGATCGTCGGAATGCCGGCATTGATCATGGTCGCCTGGAACGTGCCCACACCGGGCACTTGCAGTTCATCGACCAGGTTGCCGGTGGGGAACATTGAGCCACCGCCGCCCTCTTCGTCTGCTGCCGGGTCCATGAACTCCACTTGCACTTCGGCGGCCGGAAAGGTCACCCCGTCGAGTTCGAAGTCGCCGGTTTCCTGCACCTCGCCATGGGTGATTGGCACATGAGCAATGATGGTCTTGCCGATGTTGGCCTGCCATACGCGCACCACCGCTACGCCGTTTTGCGGGATACGGCTGGCGTCGACCAAACCATTGCTGATCGCGAACGAACCGACCGCCGCCGACAGGTTGCCGCAGTTGCCGCTCCAGTCCACGAACGGCTTGTCGATGGAGACCTGACCGAACAGGTAGTCGACGTCGTGATCGGCTTTGATGCTTTTCGACAGGATCACGGTTTTGCTGGTGCTCGACGTGGCGCCGCCCATGCCGTCGATCTGCTTGTCGTACGGGTCGGGGCTGCCGATCACCCGCAACAACAACGCATCGCGGGCCGGGCCGGGAATCTGCGCCGCCTCGGGCAGGTCCTTGAGACTGAAAAACACGCCTTTGCTGGTACCGCCACGCATGTAGGTAGCGGGGATCTTTATTTGAGGTGCGTGAGCCATGGTGCTCCTTAACAAAGGCGCGGGACTCAAAAGCCCACGCCCACATACGATGATTTAAACGGCAACCGACGACTCTTCGAGGAAGTCCTGAGCGAAGCGCTGCAACACGCCGCCGGCCTCGTAGATCGACACTTCTTCAGCGGTGTCGAGGCGGCATGTCACCGGCACGTCGACGCGCTCGCCGTTCTTGCGATGGATCACCAGCGTCAAGTCAGCGCGCGGTGTGCGGGCGCCGATCACGTCGTAGGTTTCGCTGCCGTCGATGGCCAGGGTGTGACGGTCGGTGCCCGGTTTGAACTCCAGCGGCAACACGCCCATACCCACCAGATTGGTGCGATGGATACGTTCGAAGCCTTCGGCAGCAATCGCCTCGACCCCAGCCAGACGCACCCCCTTGGCCGCCCAGTCGCGGGACGAACCCTGACCGTAATCGGCGCCGGCAATGATGATCAGTGGCTGCTTGCGCTCCATGTAGGTTTCGATGGCTTCCCACATGCGCATCACTTGGCCTTCCGGCTCGACGCGGGCCAGCGAACCCTGTTTGACCTTGCCGTTTTCCACCACCATTTCGTTGAACAGTTTCGGGTTGGCAAACGTTGCGCGTTGCGCAGTCAAGTGGTCACCCCGGTGGGTGGCGTAGGAGTTGAAGTCCTCTTCCGGCAAGCCCATTTTCGCCAGGTATTCGCCGGCGGCGCTGTTGAGCATGATCGCGTTCGACGGCGACAGGTGATCGGTGGTGATGTTGTCCGGCAGCACCGCCAGCGGGCGCATGCCCTTGAGCGGACGCGCACCCGCCAGTGCGCCTTCCCAATACGGCGGACGACGAATGTAGGTGCTCATCTCACGCCACTCGTACAGCGGCGTGACTTTCGGGCCGGTGTCTTCGTGGATGGCGAACATCGGGATGTAGACCTGACGGAACTGCTCCGGCTTGACCGAGGATTTGACCACGGCGTCGATTTCTTCGTCGCTCGGCCAGATGTCTTTGAGGCGGATTTCCTTGCCGTCGACCACGCCCAACACATCCTTCTCAATGTCGAAGCGGATGGTGCCAGCGATGGCGTACGCCACAACCAATGGCGGCGAGGCCAGGAACGCTTGCTTGGCGTAGGGGTGAATCCGGCCGTCGAAGTTGCGGTTGCCCGAAAGCACGGCCGTGGCGTACAGATCACGATCGATGATCTCTTGCTGGATCACCGGGTCCAGCGCACCCGACATGCCGTTGCAAGTCGTGCAGGCGAATGCGACGACACCGAAACCGAGTTGCTCCAGCTCCGTGGTCAGCCCCGCTTCATCGAGGTACAGCGCCACGGTTTTCGAGCCCGGGGCCAACGAGGATTTGACCCACGGCTTGCGGGTCAATCCAAGCTTGTTGGCATTGCGCGCCAGCAGGCCGGCGGCGATGACGTTGCGCGGGTTGCTGGTGTTGGTGCAACTGGTGATGGCGGCGATGATCACCGCGCCGTCGGGCATCTGCCCCGGCACCTCTTCCCACTGGCCGCTGATGCCTTTGGCCGCCAGATCGCGGGTGGCGACGCGGGCGTGCGGGTTGCTCGGGCCGGCCATGTTGCGCACGACCGAGGACAGATCAAAGGTCAAACCACGCTCGTATTGCGCACCTTTGAGGCTGTCGGCCCACAGGCCGGTGGTCTTGGCGTATTGCTCGACCAACTGCACTTGCTGGTCTTCGCGACCCGTGAGTTTCAGGTAATCGATGGTCTGCTGATCGATGTAGAACATCGCCGCCGTGGCGCCGTATTCCGGGGCCATGTTGGAGATGGTGGCGCGGTCGCCGAGGGTCAGCGCGGCAGCGCCTTCGCCGAAGAACTCCAGCCACGCCCCGACGACTTTCTGTTTGCGCAGGTATTCGGTGAGTGCCAGCACCATGTCGGTGGCGGTGATGCCCGGTTGCAGCTTGCCGGTCAATTCGACGCCGACGCTTTCCGGCAGGCGCATCCACGAGGCGCGGCCGAGCATCACACTCTCGGCTTCGAGACCGCCAACGCCGATGGCGATCACGCCCAGTGCATCAACGTGCGGGGTATGGCTGTCGGTGCCGACGCAGGTGTCCGGGAACGCCACACCGTCGCGCACCTGGATCACCGGCGACATTTTCTCCAGGTTGATCTGGTGCATGATGCCGTTACCCGGCGGGATCACGTCGACGTTCTTGAAGGCCTTTTTGGTCCAGTTGATGAAGTGGAACCGGTCTTCGTTGCGACGGTCTTCGATGGCGCGGTTTTTCTCGAACGCCTGGGCATCAAAACCGCCCGCTTCGACGGCCAGCGAGTGGTCGACGATCAGTTGCGTCGGCACCCCCGGGTTGACCTGCGCCGGGTCGCCGCCTTGCAAGGCAATCGCGTCGCGCAGACCAGCGAGGTCGACCAGCGCGGTCTGGCCCAGAATGTCGTGGCACACCACACGGGCCGGAAACCACGGGAAGTCGAGGTCGCGTTTGCGTTCGATCAGTTGCTTGAGGGAATCGGTGAGCGTGGCCGGATCGCAGCGACGCACCAGGTTTTCCGCCAGCACGCGGGAGGTGTACGGCAGGGTGTCGTAACTGCCGGGCTGAATCGCCTCGACCGCCGCACGGACGTCGAAGTAATCCAGAGGACTGCCGGGCAGGTTCTTGCGAAATTCTGTGTTCATCGGGTCAGGACTCGGGTCACGGTAGTTTCAAGAGGTGAACATTGCACCGGCACTGAAGTGGACTCGGTCACACATTGGTTCCCGGTTTATCCAGTTACCGGTGCGGGAGGCCCACCATTCAGCGACGTTCGATTGGCACGAACTTGCGCTGTTCGACGCCGATGTACTCGGCGCTTGGACGGATGATGCGGTTGTTGGCACGCTGTTCGAACACATGCGCGGCCCAGCCGGTCAGGCGCGAGCAGACGAAAATCGGCGTGAACAGTTTGGTCGGGATGCCCATGAAGTGGTAAGCCGAGGCATGGTAGAAGTCGGCATTCGGGAACAGTTTTTTCTGCTCCCACATGGTCTTGTCAATGGCTTCGGAAACCGCGAACAACACCTTGTCACCCACTTCGTCAGCCAGTTTTTTCGACCAGCCCTTGATCACCTCGTTGCGCGGGTCGCTGTCCTTATAGATCGCGTGACCGAAGCCCATGATCTTGTCTTTGCGCTCAAGCATGCCGAGGGTGCCTTTGATCGCCTCTTCGGGCGATGAGAAGCGCTCGATCATTTCCATCGCCGCTTCGTTGGCACCGCCGTGCAGCGGGCCGCGCAACGAACCGATAGCGGCGGTGACGCAGGAATACAGGTCCGACAGGGTCGATGCACAAACGCGAGCGGTGAACGTCGAGGCGTTGAATTCGTGCTCGGCGTACAGAATCAGCGACACGTTCATCACTTTGACGTGCAGTTCGCTCGGTTTCTTGTCGTGCAACAGGTGAAGGAAGTGGCCGCCAATGGTGGGCTCGTCGCTGACGCAGTTGATGCGTTTGCCGTCGTGGCTGAAGCGATACCAGTAGCACATGATCGCCGGGAACGCGGCCAGCAGACGGTCAGTCTTGTCGCACTGTTCGCTGAAGTCTTTCTCCGGTTCGATGTTGCCCAGGAACGAGCAACCGGTGCGCATCACGTCCATCGGATGAGCGTCGGCGGGGATGCGTTCCAGCACTTCTTTCAGCGCTTGCGGCAGGTCGCGCAGTTTGCTCAGTTTGCCCTGGTAGGCGGCAAGTTGCGCTTGGGTCGGCAGCTCGCCGTAAAGCAGCAGGTAAGCGACTTCTTCAAATTGCGCCTCTGCCGCCAGTTCACGCACGTCGTAGCCGCGATAGGTCAGCCCGGCGCCGGCCTGGCCCACGGTGGACAGTGCCGTTTGCCCGGCCACCTGGCCCCGGAGCCCGGCGCCACTGAGTACTTTTGCTTCAGCCATTGTTTTCTCCAATCTTGAATTTGTTAGGGAGTACGGCGGCTTACTTCTTCGCCGCAAACAACGCATCGAGCTTCTGCTCGAAGGTGTGGTAATCGATGCGATCGTAAAGCTCCATGCGAGTCTGCATGGTGTCGATGACATTCTGCTGCGTGCCGTCGCGGCGGATCGCGGTGTAGACGTTTTCCGCCGCTTTATTCATCGCGCGAAACGCCGACAGCGGGTACAGCACCAGCGACACGTCGGCGCCGGCCAGTTGCTCGGTGGTGTACAGCGGTGTCGAGCCGAATTCGGTGATGTTGGCCAGAATCGGCGCTTTCACGCGGTTGGCGAACAGTTTGTACATCTCAAGTTCGGTGATGGCCTCCGGGAAGATCATGTCGGCGCCGGCCTCGATGCATGCGGCAGCGCGATCCAGTGCCGACTCCAGGCCTTCGACCGCCAGCGCATCGGTACGCGCCATGATCACGAAGCTGTCGTCCGTGCGGGCATCGACGGCGGCTTTGATGCGGTCGACCATTTCCTGCTGGCTGACGATCTCTTTGTTTGGGCGATGACCGCAGCGCTTGGCGCCGACCTGATCCTCGATGTGAATCGCCGCCGCGCCGAACTTGATCATCGACTTGACGGTGCGCGCCACGTTGAAGGCTGAAGAACCGAAACCGGTATCCACGTCCACCAGCAGCGGCAGATCGCAAACGTCGGTGATGCGGCGCACGTCGGTCAGCACGTCGTCCAGGCCGGTGATGCCCAGGTCCGGCACGCCGAGCGAGCCCGCCGCCACACCGCCACCGGACAGGTAGATCGCTTTGAAGCCGGCGCGTTTGGCCAACAGCGCGTGGTTGGCGTTGATCGCGCCCACCACCTGCAATGGATGCTCGCTGGCGACCGCGTCGCGGAAACGCTGGCCTGGAGTGTTCAGGTTGGAACTCATGACTCACCTCGTTCAGTGGCTGTCTTATCGTTGGCGCCGTCCTGGTAATGACGGGCGATATTGCGTTTCGAGGCGCCGATGTGACGGCGCATCAACAATTCCGCGAGCTCGCCGTCACGGTCGGCGATCGCATCGAGAATGCGGTGGTGTTCGGCAAAGGCCTGGCGGGGGCGATTGGGCGTGGAGGAAAACTGGATGCGGTACATGCGCACCAGTTGATAGAGCTCGCCGCAAAGCATTTGCGTGAGGGTGCGGTTGCCGCTGCCCTGGATGATCCGGTAGTGAAAGTCGAAATCGCCTTCCTGCTGGTAGTAGCCGACGCCGGCCTGAAATGCCGCGTCGCGCTCGTGGGTTTCGAGCACCCGGCGCAACTCGTCGATTTCTTCGACGCTCATGCGTTCAGCCGCCAAGCGGCAAGCCATGCCTTCAAGGGATTCGCGGATTTCGTAGAGTTCCAGCAATTCGGCGTGACTGAGCGACACCACCCGCGCACCGACATGCGGCACCCGGACCAGCAGGCGCTGACCTTCCAGACGATGAATCGCCTCACGCAGCGGGCCACGACTAATGCCGTAGGTGCGCGCCAGCTCCGGCTCGGAGATTTTGCTGCCTGGAGCGATCTCGCCTTTGACGATGGCCGCCTGAATGCGCCGGAAGACGTTTTCCGAAAGCGTCTCGGAATCGTCGCCGCTGATGACCGGGGGATCGAGTTGATCCAGCATGATTGTCGACACCTTTAAATCCAATGCGGCAAAAACTAGTCAATTCGCCAGCCTCAGTCAAAGGAAAAATAGATATTGTCGACAATCGTCTAATAACCACCCTTGGACCACCCCAAGGGTTATAGACCCGCTCGGGCGCTGGCGCCATAAAATCACCGTGCTAGAATGCCGCCCGCATTTGCTGGCCATTTGTACGGCTTGTCATAAAAAGCTGATAGGCACACGAAGGGGCTTGCGCAAGTTTTGCCAAGGACCTGAACCGAAAACGGAACGCTGCGCACCAGGATTTATGAGACTCAAGCCTTTCCCCACATTTTTTGCTCTGTTTTGCCTGCCCGGGCTTGCCGCCGCGGGAGAAAAAACCGTGTACGGCCTCAACGAATACGCCTCGTTGGATGGCATCAATCTGCAAGTCGCGGCCAAACTCGATACGGGCGCTAAAACCGCCTCGCTGAGTGCCCGCGACATCAAACGCTTCAAGCGGGACGGTGAATCCTGGGTACGTTTCTACCTGGCGATCGACGCCGCGCATTCGCACCCGATCGAACGACCGCTGGCCCGGGTCAGCAAGATCAAGCGCCGCGCCGGCGACTACGACCCGGAAGAAGGCAAGAAGTACACCGCCCGCCCGGTGATCGAGCTGGATATCTGCATGGGCACGGCGATGCGCAGCATCGAAGTGAACCTGACCGACCGAAGTGCGTTCCAATATCCGCTTTTGATCGGCTCCGAAGCCTTGAAACGTTTCGATGCGCTGGTCGACCCGAGTCTTAAATACGCTGCCGGCAAACCCGCCTGCACCATCGCCGCTCATACCGCCGAGTAATTTCCATGCGTTCTCTAACCTTTCACCTGAAAATCCTGATCACCATTCTGGTGTTGCTGGGCGTTTCGGTTACGGCCTATCAGATTTTCGTGCTCGGCATTCCGGTGACCGAAGACGCCACCGACGATTTGTGGAACATCGATGCCAAGGTCGAGTTCGTCGCCAGTGCCAAGGATCCGGTCAAAATCCAGATGTTCGTGCCGCCCCTGAGCCGCGATTACGTCAGCCTCAACGAAAGCTTCATCTCCAATAACTATGGCGTGGCCGTGAACCGCGTCGATGGCAACCGCAAGGTGACCTGGTCGGCGCGCCGGGCCAAGGGCAACCAGACCCTGTATTACCGTTTGGTGCTGACCAAGCGTTACACCTCGGAAAAATCCAAGATCAAAGGCCCGACCTTCCGCGACAGCATTGCGGTCGAAGGCCCGGAAAAAATCGCCGCCGAAGCACTGCTCGCGCCGATCCGCCAGCACTCGGCCGACGTCGAAACCTTCATTGGCGAGGCGATCAAACGCGTCAACAACCTCAACGATGACAACGTGAAACTGCTGCTGGCGGGCGATCCATCCACCGCGCACAAAGCCAAAATCGTCGAACTGTTGCTGTCTATCGCGCACGTCCCGGTTGAAAAAGTCCACACCATCCGCCTGGTTGCCGATCAACCACAAAGCCCTGAATTGTGGCTGCGCAGCTTCAATGGCAACGACTGGCTGTACTTCAACCCGGAAACCGGCGAACAAGGCCTGCCAAGCGACCGCCTGCAGTGGTGGACCGGCGATGAGAACCTGATCACCATCGACGGCGGCAAGAAAGCCAACGTGACCTTCAGCCTGAACAACAGCGAGATGAATGCGATTCGTCTGGCCAAGCTGACCGACGAAAACACCGACGCCAACTTCCTCGAATACTCGCTGTATGGCCTGCCGCTGCAAACCCAGCAAACCTTCATGATCATGGTGATGATCCCGATTGGCGTGCTGGTGATCCTGATCCTGCGCAACCTGATCGGCCTGCAGACCCTCGGCACCTTCACCCCCGTACTGATCGCCCTCGCCTTCCGCGAAACCCAGTTGGGCTTCGGCATCATCCTGTTCACCGTGATTACCGCGCTGGGCCTGTCGTTACGCTCTTATCTGGAACATCTGAAACTGCAGATGCTGCCGCGCCTGTCGGTGGTGCTGACCTTTGTCGTGGTGTTGATCGCGGCGATCAGTCTGTTCAGCCATAAGCTCGGTCTGGAGCGCGGCCTGTCGGTGGCGTTGTTCCCGATGGTGATTTTGACCATGACCATTGAGCGCCTGTCGATCACCTGGGAAGAACGTGGCGCAAGTCACGCGATGAAAGTGGCCATCGGCACGCTGTTCGCCGCGTCGCTGGCGCACTTGATCATGACCGTGCCTGAGTTGGTGTACTTCGTCTTCACCTTCCCGGCGATCCTGCTGATCATGGTGGGTTTCATGCTGGCAATGGGTCGCTATCGCGGTTATCGCCTGACCGAGCTGGTGCGTTTCAAGGCGTTCCTGAACAAGGCTGATCACTGATGTTCGGTTTCTGGAAGACCTGGAAGGCCCTGGAAGCCCGAGGCATCATGGGCATCAATCGCCGCAACGCGGACTATGTGCTCAAGTACAACAAGCGCAGTCTGTACCCGATCGTCGATGACAAGATCATCACCAAGGAGCGCGCCATCGAGGCCGGCATTCAAGTGCCAGAGCTGTATGGCGTGATCTCCACCGAGAAGGAAATCGACAAGCTCGGCGAGATCATCGACGGGCACACCGACTTCGTGATCAAACCGGCCCAAGGCGCCGGCGGTGACGGCATTATCGTGGTGGCTGACCGTTTCGAGGGACGCTATCGCACGGTGTCGGGCAAGATCCTTGCCCACGAAGAACTTGAGCATCACATCTCCAGCATCCTCACCGGCCTGTATTCGCTAGGCGGCCATCGCGATCGCGCGCTGATCGAATACCGCGTCACCCCGGACCAGATCTTCAAGAGCATCAGCTACGAAGGCGTGCCGGACATCCGCATCATCGTGCTGATGGGTTATCCGGTGATGGCGATGTTGCGCCTGCCGACCCGTCAGTCCGGCGGCAAGGCCAACCTGCACCAGGGCGCCATCGGTGTGGGTGTCGACCTGGCTACGGGCCTGACACTGCGCGGCACCTGGCTGAACAACATCATCGCCAAACACCCCGACACCACCAACGCGGTGGACGGCGTGCAACTGCCCTATTGGGACGGTTTCATGAAACTCGCCGCTGGCTGCTACGAGCTGTGCGGTCTGGGTTATATCGGCGTGGACATGGTGCTCGATCAGGAAAAAGGCCCGCTGATTCTTGAGCTGAACGCGCGGCCGGGGCTGAACATCCAGATCGCCAACGACTGCGGGCTGACGCTGCGTACCCACGCGGTGGAAGCGCGACTGGAAGAACTGAAGGCCCGTGGCGTGACAGAGTCGGTTGAAGAGCGGGTGGCGTTTACTCAGGAGATGTTCGGCCATATTCCCGCCGTCGAAGGCTGATCACCCTGTCCATGATCGTTCCCATGCGCTGCGCGGGGACGATCAGCCCCACAACCTGCCAATCACCGACATCCCCTCTAGGAGCAATTCCCGCAGAGGACTACAATCCCTACCCCGCCTCAATGGCCGATCTGCCCCGCCCATGCTGACCTGTTCCGTACACCCTCTGCCTTACCGCGCCAATCCCGCCGGATACTTCGCGGCAATCCGCAACGCCCCCGGCGCCGTGCTGCTCGACAGCGGCCGGCCGAGTGCCGACCGTGGCCGTTATGACGTGCTCAGCGCCTGGCCGCTGGAACAACTGGCGGTGTGGCCGGACGAAAACGGCAGCCATTTCCTCCAGCGTCTGCGCGACAATCTGGAGCGCTTGGGCGACGCGCAATTGCCGGCGCCTTATGAGTTGCCGTTCGCCGGCGGTCTGATCGGTTACCTGAGTTATGACTTCGGCCGGCATCTGGAGAGTCTGCCGAGCCAGGCGCGCGATGATCTGCAATTACCGGATGCGCGTTTGGGCCTATACAACTGGGCGCTGATCAGCGATCACCACGCGGCCACTAGCCAATTGGTGTTTCACCCGACGCTGGCCGACAGTGAAAAACAGCGGCTGATTGCGCTGTTCAGTCAGCCGATGACGGGCTCGCTGACGCCGTTCAAACTGAACCAGCCGATGAGTCCCGACCTGTCGCCAGACGACTACCGCCAGGCGTTCGAACGCATTCAGCATTACATTCAGGCCGGCGACTGCTATCAGGTCAACTTCGCCCAGCGTTTTCGCGCGCCGTGCCAAGGCGATCCATGGCTGGCCTATTGCGCATTGCGCGACGCCTGCCCGACGCCTTTTTCCGGTTTCCAGAGCCTGCCCGACGGCGCTGCAGTGCTGAGCCTGTCACCCGAGCGCTTCGTCAAAGTCAGCCAGCGGCAGGTCGAAACCCGCCCGATCAAGGGCACCCGCCCCCGTGGCCTGACACCTGCCGAAGACGCCGCGAATGCCGCGCAACTGCTGGCCAGCCCAAAGGATCGCGCGGAAAACCTGATGATTGTCGACTTGCTGCGCAACGATCTCGGCCGCACCTGCCGTATCGGCTCGGTACGGGTGCCGGAGTTGTTCAGCCTGGAAAGCTATCCGAATGTGCATCACCTGGTCAGCAGCGTGACGGGCGAACTGGCGCAGGATCGCGATGCACTGGACCTGATCGCCGGCAGCTTTCCCGGTGGCTCGATCACTGGTGCGCCGAAGATTCGGGCGATGCAGATCATCGACGAGCTGGAGCCAACCCGTCGCGGCTTGTATTGCGGCTCGTTGTTGTATCTGGACGTGCGTGGCGAGATGGACAGCTCCATCGCGATCCGCAGTTTATTGGTCAAGGATGGGCAGGTGTGCTGCTGGGGCGGCGGCGGGATTGTCGCGGACTCGGACTGGCAGGCGGAGTATCAGGAGTCGATTACCAAAGTGAAGGTTCTGCTCCAAACCCTGCAAAACCTCTAAAACCTCTAAAACCTTCGCGAGCAAGTCCGCGCCCACACAAGAATGCATTCCCCTGTGGCGCGGGCTTGCTGCGAAGGCGTCAGGCCTGACGACTATAGGCTCAAATCCCGGTTAGACGCCTTGAGAAATGCCTGCTTCAACTCGGCAAACGTATGCACCGCCTGGAACTGCGGAAACTCGCGAATGACATTGTCCGGTGCGTGGAACAGAATCCCGGCATCCGCCTCGCCCAGCATCGAAGTGTCATTGTACGAATCACCCGCCGCAATCACCCGATAATAGAGGCTCTTGAAGGCCAGAACCGACTGGCGTTTGGGGTCTTTCTGACGTAACTGATAGCTGCTCACCCGCCCGCTGTCGTCAGTGATCAGACGATGACAAAGCAAGGTCGGGAAGCCCAGTTGACGCATCAACGGTTGGGAGAACTCATAGAAAGTGTCCGACAGAATCACCACCTGAAAGCGCTCGCGCAGCCAGTTGACGAACTCCACTGCGCCATCCAGCGGCTTCAGCGTTGCGATCACCTCCTGAATATCCGCCAGCTTCAACCCATGCTCATCGAGGATGCGCAGACGCTGCTTCATCAGCACGTCGTAGTCGGGAATGTCCCGAGTGGTGGCCTTGAGGGATTCGATTCCGGTTTTTTCGGCGAAGGCGATCCAGATTTCCGGTACCAGCACCCCTTCAAGATCCAGGCAAGCAATTTCCACAAGACACTCCCGTTTGTATTGTTTATTGAGTCGAGCGAGCCCGAACTCTAGCGACTCAACCCCAACCACGCAACGCACAGGACGCCCCAAGCGCCGCTGCTTTTTGTTACCATCGGCGCCATATAGAGCGCCCAGCGCCACCGACCTGTAGGAAGCCGCCCTGATGAGCCCAACGTTCGACGTCGTGGACCTCGCCACGACCTATGCCAACAAATCCGCTCAAGACATCCTGAAACTCGCGTTTGCCGAGTTTGGTGATGATCTGTGGATATCTTTCAGCGGCGCCGAGGATGTGGTGCTGGTGGACATGGCCTGGAAGCTGAACAAGAACGTCAAAGTGTTCAGCCTCGACACTGGCCGCTTGCATCCGCAGACCTACCGTTTCATCGAGCAGGTGCGCGAGCACTACAAGATCGACATCGACATCGTCTCGCCGGACGCCACGAAACTGGAACCGTTCGTGAAGGAAAAAGGCCTGTTCAGTTTCTACAAGGACGGCCACGGTGAATGCTGCGGTATCCGCAAGATCGAACCGTTGCGCCGCAAACTGTCCGACGTCAAAGCCTGGGCCACCGGCCAGCGCCGTGACCAGAGCCCGGGCACCCGCAGCGCCGTGGCGGTGATGGAAATTGACAGCGCGTTCTCCACGCCGGAGCGCACCCTGTACAAGTTCAACCCCCTCGCGCAGATGACCAGCGAAGAGATCTGGGGCTATATCCGTATGCTGGAACTGCCGTACAACAGCCTGCATGAGCGCGGCTTTATCAGCATCGGCTGCGAACCGTGCACCCGCCCGGTGCTGCCAAATCAGCACGAGCGCGAAGGCCGCTGGTGGTGGGAAGAAGCCACCCAGAAAGAATGCGGGTTGCATGCCGGGAATATCATCGGCAAGGCGTAACCCACACCTTTGCATCCAGTGACATCCCCACATTTGTTATATGGCACCCTCCGAAAACGTGTACACACAACTGTCACCATCAGTGCCATTTGTGTGTGCACTTTTCATTTCTGCGACCTGAAACGTTACATCCCTCCTGCAAAGCCCTCCCTTTTGATGTCAGCCGAAATCTTGCGCAAAAAATAAATACCTGTTCAATCGGTCAATTTATATCCACTGATTTTCAGACACTTAGTCCCGTTCGATAACTTTTCGAAATGAGAGACCCATTCCATAGATCAACAACTGGCACAGATCTGGCTTTAGTGCATACATGTTTTGTATACAAAACTGCAAAACATACACACTTTCGATCCGCAAGCCTGAAGCGCCCTATCCCGTACAGGCTGCAGATGCCCCGTAACCAATGATGGTTCACTGCCGCGACGAAGATTTGTCGAGCCTGACAGCTCACGCACAGTCATCGCGGTCCTGAACATCAGGAGCCTGCCGGAATGCGTACAAGTCTCTCCAATAACGTCGCGCTGAATCTGCCCGCCTCTGTCCACGCTCAACCCTTGCCCCCTGACGGCTTGAGCGAACCGTTACAACTGAGCCCGCGTCTGCACAACAGCGATCTGGCACCGACCAAGGCCGAAGGCCGGCGCTGGGGCAAATACAGCATCTTCGCCCTGTGGACCAACGACGTGCACAACATCGCCAACTACTCGTTCGCCATCGGCCTGTATGCCTTGGGCCTGGGTGGCTGGCAGATTTTGCTGTCGCTGGGGATTGGCGCGGCACTGGTGTATTTCTTCATGAACCTGTCCGGCTACATGGGGCAGAAAACCGGGGTGCCGTTTCCGGTGATCAGCCGGATCAGTTTCGGCATCCACGGCGCGCAAATTCCTGCACTGATCCGGGCGGTGATCGCCATCGCCTGGTTCGGCATTCAGACGTATCTCGCGTCAGTGGTTTTGCGCGTGTTACTGACGGCAGTCCATCCCGGCTTCGCCGAGTACGATGACAACGCGATCCTCGGCCTGTCGACTTTGGGTTGGGTGTGCTTCGTGGCGATCTGGTTCGTGCAATTGGCGATTCTTGCCTACGGCATGGAAATGGTTCGCCGGTATGAAGCATTCGCCGGGCCGGTGATTTTGCTGACCGTCGCCGCGCTCGCCGCGTGGATGTACACGCAAGCCAACGCAACCATCGCCTGGTCGATCCGCGAACCGCTGACCGGCGGCGAGATGTGGCGCAATATTTTTGCAGGCGGCGCGTTGTGGCTGGCGATCTACGGCACGTTGATTCTCAACTTCTGCGACTTCGCCCGCTCCTCGCCGTGCCGCAAGACCATCAAGGTCGGGAATTTCTGGGGCTTGCCGGTGAATATTCTGGTGTTCGCCGCGATAACAGTCCTGCTGTGTGGCGCGCAATTCCAGATCAATGGCCGGATCATCGAAAGCCCGACCGAGATCATCGCTTCGATTCCCAACACCTTCTTTGTGGTGCTGGGTTGCCTGGCGTTCCTGATCGTCACCGTGGCGGTGAACATCATGGCCAACTTCGTCGCCCCGGCCTTCGTGCTGAGCAATCTGGCGCCCAAATACCTGACCTTTCGCCGCGCCGGGCTGATCAGCGCGACCATCGCGGTGCTGATCCTGCCGTGGAATCTCTACAACAGTCCGCTGGTGATCGTGTACTTCCTGTCGGGTTTGGGCGCCCTGCTCGGCCCGTTGTACGGGGTGATCATGGTCGACTACTGGCTGATCCGCAAAGGCCGGATCAACGTTCCTCAGCTCTACAGCGAAGACCCCAACGGCGCTTATTACTACAGCCGCGGTATCAATTGGCGCGCCGTCACGGCGTTTATTCCCGCTGCGCTGATCGCCATCGTCCTGGCGCTGGTGCCTGGTTTCCACAACGTTTCGCCCTTCTCCTGGCTGATCGGCGCCGGGATCGCCGGAATGCTTTACCTCATCATCGCCAAACGCCAACCGCACTACGCCGACGTCAGTGGCGAAGCCTTCGCCGTCGACAACGTCTGCCATTAACCCCTTCGCGGCCCGGACTTCGGGCCGCAGAACTGCCCGTTATAAGGATTTTTCATGCGCATTCTCGTGGTCAACGTCAACACCACAGATTCCATCACTCAGGCCATTGCCCGCTCGGCGCAGGCTGTCGCCTCACCCGGTACGGAAATTGTCGGCCTCACGCCGTATTTCGGTGCTGACTCGGTTGAAGGCAATTTCGAAAGCTATCTGGCGGCCATCGCCGTGATGGATCGGGTGATGTCCTACGACCAGCCGTTCGACGCCGTGATTCAGGCCGGTTATGGCGAACATGGGCGCGAAGGCTTGCAGGAACTGCTCAATGTACCGGTGGTGGATATCACTGACGCAGCCGCCAGTACGGCCATGTTCCTGGGGCACGCGTACTCGGTGGTCACCACCCTGGATCGCACCGTGCCGCTGATCGAGGATCGATTGAAATTGTCCGGTTTGTGGGACCGTTGTGCTTCAGTTCGAGCCAGTGGTTTGGCCGTTCTTGAACTGGAACACGAGCCGCAGCGCGCGCTGGAGGCGATCGTGCATCAGGCTGAACTGGCCGTGACGCAGGACAAGGCCGAAGTGATTTGCCTGGGTTGCGGCGGCATGGCCGGGCTCGATGAACAGATTCGTCGGCGTACCGGGGTGCCTGTGGTGGACGGAGTGACGGCAGCGGTGACCATCGCTGAAGCGCTGGTGCGGTTGCGGCTGTCGACGTCCAAGGTGCGGACGTATGCGACGCCGCGGCCGAAGAAAATCATTGGCTGGGCGCAGCGGTTTGCTCGCTGAGTTCACAGTCGGATATCGAGTCGACTCATTCGCGAGCAAGCTTGCACAGGTTTTGTGTGGAACGGGAGCCTTGTAAACGACACAAAACCCTGTGGCAGCGGACTTGCTCGCAAATCGGGGCAACCAGGTCTCAGGCCATGCTCAAATGGCACTGAACCGCTGCGCCAAGCCCTGCTGCGCAAACTGCTCAATCACAAAATCGACAAACGCCCGCGTCTTGCCCGGCAACAATTTATGCTCGGCGTAGTAGATCGAAATGTTGCCGTCATCGATGTACCAATCCGGCAGCACGCGCTGCAACGTGCCCGCCTGCAGATAACCCACCGCAAACGGCATGCTCACCAATGCAATTCCCAGACTTTGCGCGGCAGTCGCACAGGCCGCCTCGGAGTCGCTCATGGTCATTCGCGTCTTGAGGGTCAAGGGGCGGCAGAGCTGGCTGCCACTGCTGATCAACTGCCAGGAGCGCACTCGACCGGTTTGCGGCGAGCGAATCAGGATGCCATCGTGGTGTTGCAGGTCATCAGGCTCGACGATTGCTTTGTGACTTTCCAGATACCCCGTCGATGCCACCAACACTCGGTGCGCCGGCGCCAATTTGCGCGCGACGACACCTTGGGGCAATTCAAATCCCCCGCCAATCGCCGCATCGAAACCTTGCCCAATCAAATCGACCTGGCGGTTATCAAAATGCCAGTCAGGGTTGATCGCCGGAAATCGACGTAAAAACGCTTCCAGCAACGGCACGATGTACAAGCGCCCGAATACCGTCCCCATACTGACTTTCAAAGTCCCCGCTGGCAGGCCCTCGACACTGGCCAGATTGGCCACCGCGTTCTGGATGGTCGTCAGACTGGCACTGACCTGACTCAAAAACAGCTGCCCCGCCTCGGTCAACGTCAGGCTCCGCGTACTGCGCTGAAACAAGCGCACACCGAGCCGCGCCTCAAGCTTCGCCACGCTCTTGCCCACTGCCGCTGGCGTCAGGCTCAGGCGCCGCGCAGCCTCGGCAAAGCTGCCGACTTCGGCACTGCGCACAAAGCATTCGATACTGCTGAAGGTTTCCATGGTCGCCACTATAAACTTTTGGTTTACACAGACTATAGCAATCAGGGTCTACACGGCTGTGGATCAGAAGCCGATACTCGGTTCCAACAACAAGGCATTGCGCCTTGAATACTCTGGAGATCGAACATGTCCACTCAACACCTCAGCGGCAAAGTCGCTCTGATTCAAGGCGGTTCCCGTGGCATCGGTGCTGCCATCGTCAAACGTCTAGCCGCTGAAGGCGCTGCGGTTGCCTTCACGTATGTCAGCTCAACGGTCAAAGCCGAAGAGTTGCAAAACAGCATCACCGCCAGCGGCGGCAAAGCCTTGGCGATCAAGGCTGACAGCGCCGACGCCGCCGCCATCCGCCATGCGGTCAGCGCCACCGTCGAAGCCTTTGGTCGCCTCGACATTCTGGTCAACAACGCCGGCGTACTGGCCGTCGCCCCACTGGAAGACTTCAAACTGGAAGATTTCGACCAAACCGTGGCGATCAACATTCGCAGCGTTTTCATCGCCTCCCAGGAAGCCGCCAAACACATGGGCGAAGGTGCACGGATCATCAACATCGGCAGCACCAATGCTGACCGTATGCCCTTCGCCGGCGGCGGTGTGTATGCGATGAGCAAGTCGGCGCTGGTGGGCCTGACCAAGGGGTTGGCGCGTGATCTGGGCCCTCGTGGTATCACCGTGAACAATGTGCAACCCGGTCCGGTCGACACCGACATGAACCCTGCCAGCGGTGACTTCGCCGAAAGCCTGATTCCGTTGATGGCCGTGGGTCGTTACGGTACAGCCGAAGAAATCGCCAGCTTCGTCGCTTACCTCGCAGGGCCTGAAGCCGGTTACATCACCGGTGCCAGCCTGACCATCGACGGTGGTTTCGGCGCCTGATTTTTCTCAACCGTCTGTAAGAAAAACGCCGCCCCTCCTTTAACAGAGGGGCGGCGTTTTTTGATATCTGGCGTTCAGGCCCATTCCAGCGCCGGCAAACCACAGGCGCTCGGGATGAAGGCTTTCAACGACCGCAGAATACCGTCGGCGTGTGCGTATTTCTCATCGGCCATCGCGGCGTCGGGAATGGCAATGGCGGTCATGCCCGCGGCTTTGGCCGCGGTAACGCCAAACGGCGAATCCTCGAACACCAGACAATCCTCAGGCACGACACCCAGACGACGGGCCGCGGTCAGGAAAATATCCGGCGCCGGTTTGGCTGCGCCGACTTCCGGATCGTCCGCGGTGACGATGAAATCGAACAGTTCAAACCAGTCGCGGTGCAAGGTGGTTTTCTGGCCGAACGACTGACGCGACGAACTGGTGCCCACCGCAATCGGAATGTTGTGCGCCTTGAGGTGGCGAATCAATTCCTCAGCGCCCGGCATTGCCTGAGCCTTGGGAAAGCGCTCACGCATCAATGGCTCACGAATCACCAGAAACTCTTGGGCAGTGATCGGCAAATCGAGCGCCTGGACCACGTAATTGGCAAGGTCATTGGCGCCTCGGCCAATAATGTTCTGCTTGACGCCCCAATCGAAAGTGCGCCCGTACCGCTCGGCAATCAGCGAAGTGACCTCGGTGTAAATGCCCTCGGTGTCCAGCAGCAAACCGTCCATATCGAAAATCACGGCCTTGATCGGGCCAAACGCCTTCAGCGGTGCATTCATCATCGGATCCGTTATCAAACATATCCCAGGCGACCGGTAGCGCCGCTGCTCGGACCTGATTAAAGGGTTCAGCAGCATAGCGAGCGCAACGGGCATTGAGCAACGGTCAATGTTCGTCGAAGCGACGAACTAATCGCGAGCATTTAGCGAAACGCCCTACAGGCATTGCCTACTCTCCCGACTTCTTTCCTTTTTGATCATCCGCAAAGTCCGCGCACCTCTTTTTTCACGTGCGCGAGTGACTGCGAATGCTCCAACCCGATCGGCTTCTGGCCCTGAACAACAGCATCGGCCTGCTGGTAGTTGCCGCCCTGAACCCTGAACACCCGGACTTCGAAAACCTGATCCGGGAATTTCGCCTTTGCCTGAACAACTACGATGTTTGGGCCGAACAGTTCTGGACGGGCACGGCGCTGGATGTCGAGCAGGTGTTCAAGGTCGGCAACGATGTGCAACTCAGCGCACCGATCAAATCTCGCCAGCCCATCAGCTCATCCGTGGTCATGTGTAAGGCAAGCGGCCCGTTGACCCTGGTGCACATGTTCGAGGCCGCGCAATTCGTCCCCATCGGTAATACCCCGGTGACGCTGGAGCCGGTGATCGACGATGCCAACGGGGTTTTGACGTTCGGAGACCCGATACCCCACACCATCGGCCCCAGCGGCATTCTGGAGCTGAACGACTGCGACCGGGGCCAGCGTTATCGCATCACCTTCTTTCCCGATGTCTGCGCTGAGCATGTCCGAGCGTTGTACGCCTCTTATCAAGGCATTCTCGACGACCTGGAAGTCTGGTTACGTGGGGAGTGGACGGAATTTCAGCCGCTATGGGCAGCGTTTTCCAGCGCCGGATTCATTGAGCGTTACGGTCAACTGCAGCAAGCCGACTGGCGCGGATTCGAGAACGCCCTGCACGGCGTTTGGGATGACATCAAGCAACTGTTTGCCCTGCTTGCCGACTTGCAGGCCAATAGCGAAAAGCTGCTGGAGTACCTGACCGACATTGAGCTGGACGCCCTGCTGCAAGCCTCAAGCGAGGCCATCGCTAACGGTCTGCTGATCCTCAGCGACGAGCCGCTGATGTTCATTCATCTGGCCGCATTCACCAGTTGGCTGAAAATGCTGCCGCCGCAGTACCTGGCCGAAGTGGTGGCCGAGGTTCGCGTCGAGTTGTTGATCAGCTTCCTGTTGATGCGGGTATCTGGCGGTGTCGGTGTACCGCTGCGCTTGAGCAGCAAAGTGTTGGCGAAGATCAAATCGCCACGGGCGCGGGAGTGGCTGGCGGCCTCGGCATTGCGCCTGGCTGAGCTGACCTCTGAGCCCGAACTGAGTCGGCATGCGAGCGTGCTCAAGCCGTTGGTAATCAATGCCCGTGCTGCTGAGCTGAAACCGACACCGTCAATTGCGCTGAATATTCGTCAGGCCGATTCGGTGGTTTTGACGGTGCCGAATCCAGCGCCCGTTGCACGAAAAAAGACTCATGGCATGGCGCGACTGGAGCGCCATGAGGCCCACGACGACGCCCCTAATCAGGCAAAAAACCCCAACGGTGACAGCGCCGATTGCGTGCCGTCGACCTGCACCAACGGCTGTCCGGTGTCGATGGTCACCGGCGAAGAACTGCTGACCCTCACCGATGGCACCCTCGATGGCTTGCTGGCGTTCGAGTTCACCCGGTTGTACCGCACCAGTGCCGCCGAAATCGATGTCGGTCTGGGGTTTGGCTGGAGCCATTCGCTGGCGCATCGGCTGGCGTTCGACGCTGACGAGGTGGTCTGGATTGACCACGAAAACCGCCGTACACGGTTTCCGTTGCCGAGTGTCGAGCGGCCGGCGATTCACAACAGCCTGTCGCGGGCGGCGATTTTTCTGGGGGATGAACCGGAGGAATTAGTCCTCGCGCTGGCGGGGGACGCGGCGCGGTTTTATCACTTTCGCGCTGGCCGGCTGACAGCGATCAGTGATGCGTATGACAACCGTCTGACGGTGCATAGGGATCGGTCTGACAGGGTTCAGCGACTGGACAACGGGGCGGGGCGGGCGCTGCTGCTGCGTTACGACCGGGCGCATCTGGTTGGCATCGATTACCAATCCTTTCGTGAAGGCGGCTGGCACACCGAACACACCCTCGTCAGCTACCGCTACGACGCCTATCAGCACCTGATCGAAGCGACTAACGCGGCCGGTGACAGCGAGCGTTACGACTACGACGATCTGCACGTCATCCTGCAGCGCCAACTGACCGGTGGCGCGAGCTTCTTCTGGGAGTGGCAAGGGGCCGGCAAGGCTGCCCGTTGTGTCCGGCACTGGGCGTCGTTCTCGCAGATGGACACCCGCTACGTCTGGAATGACGACGGCAGTGTCGCGGTGCATTACGTCGACGGCACCGAAGAAACCTACGTCCACGATGACCGCGCACG
>NZ_CAXAON010000016.1:0-115729 GCF_963970495.1 Pseudomonas sp. EA_65y_Pfl2_P78
CTGGACCTCAAGGTCGCGGTGTTTGACCCGGTGCTTTTTGTCTTCCTCAACAAATCCCGCAACCGGGTGAAGATTTTGTATTGGGAGCGCAACGGCTTTTGCCTTTGGCTCAAGCGCCTCGAATCCGAGCGCTTTAAAACATCGCCCGATGTAACCGATGAGGCCATTGTGTTGAGCGTCCAGGAACTGAACTGGCTGCTCGACGGTTTCGACCTCTGGCGCAACCGCCCTCATCAGGTTTTGACGCCGCGCTACGTGGCGTGACCCGGTATAATCCGGGCCATGATTTCTCTGCCCGATGACCTTCCTGATGATCCTGTTTTGCTCAAGCAACTGCTGCTTGAGGCACTCAGTCGCCAAGAGGAATCGGCCCAGGCTTATCAGACCCACATCGTCGACCTGAAAGAACAGATCAAGCTGTTGCGCGACCGTCTGTTCGGGCGTAAGTCCGAGCAAACCATCGAGCCCAACACCCCACAATTGGCCTTGTTCAACGAGCCCGAAAGCGAACCCATGCCGTTGGTTGGCGACGCTGATGAAGAAGTTGTTGCCGCGACACCGCGCCGAGGCAAACGCAAGCCACTGTCGGCTGATCTGCCGCGTATCGAAGTCATCCACGAACTACCCGAACACGGTGGGGTTTATGGAGCGCTTACTCAGTTTTGAGGTGTGTTTGAGGTAGCGAAACAGCAAGCGCTCAACGGCGCCGGCGAGACGTGCATAGCGTTTGCGCGAGCAATGCCGGGCAATTTGGCGGAACAGTTTTTTCGGCCACACGCGCAGCCATTACAGGACCAGGTGGTAGAGGGAAAGTGGGTTCATCCGTGAGGTAACGGCGCTGGCCTTCTCTTCCTTGAAGCGTAAATGGGCTCGCAGTTTAGCCTTTCACCCACGCGAACCCGGAAATTAAGCTTCGCCTAAGGTTGCCTCGCTACCGTTGCGGCTCATGAAACCACTGTTGCCCATGAATCGCGGATGAGTCCTTCAGATATGAAAGCCATTGATTTACCAGCCCAGCCACCGGCGAACTTCAGCCTTGTCTTGGTAAATTACAAAACCTTGGACATCACCAGGATGTGCCTTGAGCTTTTGCGTGAGCACGTCAAAGAGCAACGTATTGCGGTGTGGGTGGTGGACAACGATTCGGCGGATGCAAGCTTGGATTACTTGCGTTCTTTGGACTGGATCAATCTGATCGAACGGCCATCGCCTTGCAAAGAGGCCGGGCATATTGCGCATGGCAAGGCGCTGGATATGGCGCTGGAAAAAGTCGACAGCGATTATCTGTTTCTGCTGCACACCGATACCTTTGTCTACGACAAGGAAGTGTTTGCCATGATGATGCGCGAATGTACAAAGACGCCGGATATCGCCGCCGTCGGTTGTGTCGAGCAAATCAATCGTGGCGTGGTGAGAGATACCTGGCGTTTAACTTCGCGTTTCTGCAAGCATCATGTTCGACGCGCAAAGAATCACTTGGGCCTGCATTCAAAAGAGCCGAAGCCCTATAAGGAAACTCACCTCAAAAGTTTTTGTACGCTGTGGAATGTCCGCTTGATGAAGTCTCTGGGGCTGCACTTTTGCATGGATGACCGAGTGCCCGGTTATACGCTGCAGGACCGGATGGCAGGCTTGGGCTACGGCATCAAGTTCCTGTCGCCGCGCAAGATTTTCAGCTATCTGGATCACATTCAGGCAGGAACCGTCGCTGCGGCAGGCACCTACGGGAAAGATCACCGGCGCACGAAAATGTATCAGGCGACGCTCAAACGCTTTCAAGGGCAACACGGTAAATCCGGGATGCAAACGCCGGTCTGATTCAAGGAAAAAAAAAGGGGCGACTTCAAAGTCGCCCCTTTTTTATGTGAAATTGTATACAACTGCTCCTGCATGGTGTTCGCCCAGTGTTATGGCCTGGCAATCCATGCACCGGTAAAGAGCCCTGACACTGGGCGAACGGGGAGGATTTTAATGGAAGTTGGCGTATATGTCGCCATGGATAATGATGAAATTTATGTACTGAAAAGTTAAAAACTGTATCTCGCCGAAATTTACCGAGAAAGTTTCAACGCATACTTTTATATGTAGTGCCCTCATGCCTCAACCTGTACAAGAACAAACATCGATAGAGCTAATACTCAACTTTCACACTGACGGGTCACTTTTAATACATCCGTGTAAGTGACAATAACGCTCCGCCCGACTGTCAGTTCTTTAGGACGCTCAGTAACCTGTCATTTCCAGATACCCTTGCCCACCCTGGTTACCGCTGATGCGCACCGGGCCTTCCCAGTAAGGAATGCGCAAGTTCATCCACGCGTTGGGGTTGAGTGCGTCGAGGCGGATGTCGAGGTGTTTGTCAGGGATGCTGATCGACCATTTCACCGGCATCGAGCGGCCGGCCACATCGGCGGTGTCTTGCGCAGTGAGTTTGATCTGTTCGGCGCGCAGGGTTTGCGTCTGACCGTCGGCGGCGATCCAGGTGCCGGTCAGGTAGGGCGCACCGTCCTTCTGGCGCATGCGATAGAGCATCAGGTGTTCGCCGTTGTCCAGATGCAGCGAGAACCAGTCCCAACCCGTCTGGTTGGCCGTCAGTGGCTGGCTGCTCCACTCGCGGTCAAGCCACGCCGGGCCGCTGACGGTGTAGGTCTGACCGTCGACCTGCAAAGTGCCGCTGGCCTGAAAAAATGGCTGGCTGTAGTAGTACGAGGCCTGGCCCTGTTCGGACTTTTGGCTGAAGCCCTTGTCACCTTGCAGCACCAACGGACGGCTCGAAGTGAGGTGCAGTTGATAGGCGAATGACGTGTCACGAGCACTCAGCTGCATATCGCTGAGAGGGTCCGGCGCTTGACTGGCAAACCGCCAATCGTCGATCCACGCTTCGAACGGCGCCAGCCGCACGCCCGCCTGCCCCACACCGCCCCGCGCATAGCGCTCGGCCGCATGATGAACAGAACGGGAAGTCACTGCCGCATGCCCCAGCCAGATGGTTTGGTTGCCCCACCCCGCCTGCTCCGGCACAGGTTTCAACGCACTGCGAAATAACGTCCATTGCACACCGAAATCATTGCCCTGCTGATCCTTGAGATTGGCCGTCACGTACCACCATTCGATGCGAAAACCATCGTGCGCGCCATGATCGGCCGGAAAGCTGAACGCTCGCCCCGGTACCACCGGCTTAAACGACTGAGCCTGATTGCCCATTCCGGCAAAACCCTTCTGTTCGGGCGTGGACTGATCACATCCGCCCAGCAGCAGTGCGACACACAGCACAACCCGCTTAATCCTCATGTGCAAACGTCCTCAGCAGATCTGCAGGTTGCGTGCGGTACAGCGAATACAGAGGCCAGGCCGAGGCCAATAATGTCGCCAGCAACGCCAACCCCATCAGTTGCAGCAGTTGCCATGGGAAGACCCGCAGCGGCAGACGCCAGCCGAAAGCCTGCACGTTGATCACCGCATCCAGACACCACGCCAGCGCGATCCCCAGCGGCAACGCCAAGACCAGCGTCAGCACCGCCAGCAGCCAGGTCTGGCCGAGATTGAGCAGCATCAATTGCCGTCGTGTCACGCCCAATGCCCACAGCGGTGCGAGTTGGCCGAGGCGGCTTTGGCTCTGGGTCAGCAGGCTGATGAACAGCGCAACGCCAGCGACCGCAAGGGTCAGGCTGTTCAACGCCGCCGTCGCCGCAAAGGTGCGTTCGAACACCTGAACCGACCAGCCCTTGAGCTGTGCCTGATCGACGATACGGCTGTCATCGAGTTGGAAACGCGCCTGCAATGCGCTGAGCAACGGCGCAATATTCTGCGGGTCGATGCGCAGGTTGAAGCGGTTCGGCGTCAGTTGCGGCCAGTTGTGCAACAGATGATTGACGTTGACCAGCAGGTGCCCCTTGGGATTGCCGTAATCGGCGTAAATACCCACGATGCGCGGTGACCATGGCCCGTTGGGTGTCGGGATCGTCATGTGATCGCCGGGGTGGACCTTCAAGCGTCGGGCCATTTGTTCGCTGAGCATCACCGCATCATCCGTCGCCAGATGCGCCCACGGTTCACCGCCAACCGAGTCGAGCAACGGCCAGTGCTGACGGTAATAGACATCGTCGATCACCCCGAACACCTCCGCCGGCCAGCCATGCAGCGTCACCGACACCTGCCAGTTGGGCAGTATCGCCGTGACCTGTGGCTGCTGTTTGAGCCAGTTGTGCATCTCGCGGGCCTGTGCCGGATTCACCGGATTGATGTACAACTGCGCGCTCAGACGTTGTTCGAGCCAGTCGTTGAAGGTCTGGCGAAAACCGGCGGTCATGCTACCGGCGCCGATATTGGCGGCCAGCGCCAAAAGCAACGCCATCAACGCCAGGCTCAGCGCTGGCAGTTGTTGTCGGCAGTCGGCGAGAAACCATTGGCCGAGCACTGAACGACGGCGCCCCAGCAACTGATTCAATAGCGCACTGAGCAACACCGGCAAGGCCAGCGCGGCGCCGATCAACAGCCCGACCATCAGCACAAAACCGCTGGCCAGGCTGTCGCCCCAGATCAGTGCCAGCAGCGCGATCACGCCCAACACAAAAGCCAGCCAACCCTGGCGCTGCAGCCAGCGCGCATATTGCTGATGCCAGGCTTGCGGATCGGCCACCGCCAACAGCGGCAAACGCGCCGCCCGTATCAGGCTGTTGGCACCGGCCAGCAAGGCGCCGAGCAGGCTTAAGCCGATCCCGCTGAACCACCACCAAAGGCTCAGTTGCAACTGCCCTGCCACCTGCGCGCCATACAAACCGCGCAGGCTGGCGGCGACATCGGGCAGCAACACACTGGCCAGCCAATAACCACTGATGACGCCAAACACGCCACCGATCAGCGCCAGCACACCGAGTTCGACGATCAGGCAGCCGATCAACATCCGCGCACTGACCCCACAGGCTCGCAAGGTACGCAGCAGGCCACGCCGTTGTTCCAGCGCAAGCCCGATGGCGGCGTGAACGATAAACAAACCGACGACGAACGAAAGAAAGCCCAAGGCATCGAGATTGAGGTGAAAACTCTCGGTCAGTCGCGCCAGATTGTTTTCCTCGCCACGGCTCTTGAGTTGCAACTGCCCCTTGAACGTGGGCGGCAACTCGCCGTGAAAATCTTTGGGCAACAACAAGCGTGACAGTTGCCCGGGTTGTTCGAGCAGGGTTTGCGCAACGCCGATGTCCACCAGCAACACGCCCGGCGCCATGTCTTTTTGCGCCAGCAAGGGTGGCAATTTCTGGCCCCCCTGGGTTTGCGGCGTGGCGCCTTCTTGCAGGTTCAACGCCTGCAAGGTTTGCGGGGAAATCCAGGTGCTGCCCGGCGGCGTGAGAAACTCGACGACCCGCTCGATCGGCATCGCCTTCCCGGCCACTGCCGAATCCGCCGGCAGCGACACCGGTTCGATCCCCATCAACTGAAGACGTTGGTTGTCGTGATCTTTGAGACTCAAGCGGCCCTGCAACAACGGTGAGACCGGCCAGCCCTGACGGCGCAGATCGATGAACCATTGCTGAGGGAATGTTGCGCCGCTCGGTGTGCTCAGACTGGCTTGCGGCTCGCCGCCAATCAACTGGCTGGCGCGCGCGTAACTGTCACGCGCCTGACTGTTCAGCGCCTCGACGCCGGTCAGCAGGCTGGTCGCCAGCCACAACCCGGTCAGCACACTGAAAAACTGCACCGGATGCCGCCGCCAATGGCTGAGCAGCGCGCGCAGGGTTTGTTTGAAGACGATCACAGCAGACGCCCGTTGGACAACACCACACGCTGTGCCAACCGTTGTGCCACACGCGTGCTGTGGGTGACCATCAACAACGTCGTCGGCGTGTCGTCGAGCAGTTCGAGCAACAGTCGCAGTACTTCATCACTGGTCGCTTCGTCGAGGCTGCCCGTGGGTTCGTCGGCCAACAGCAATTTCGGCTGCGAGGCCAGCGCACGCCCCAGTGCAACCCGTTGCTGCTGGCCACCGGACAGTTGCTCGGGATAACGCTTGAGCAAATCGCCCAGCCCCAGGCGTTGCACCAGATGCGCCAGCCAACGCGGTTCATGACGCCCGGCCAAACGCGCCTGAAACGCCAGATTGTCCTCGACGCGCAAACTGCCGATCAGGTTGAACTGCTGGAACACCAGACCGATTTCCGTTCGGCGCCAGTTCGCCAGTTGCGCTTCGTTCATCGCTTCAAGTCGATGCTCACCGCAGCGAATGCTGCCGCTGTCGACCTTGTCGAGGCCGGCCACCAGGTGCAGCAGGGTGCTTTTGCCACTGCCGGACTCGCCCATCAGCGCCAAGCTACTACCAGGTTCCAGCGTCAGGTCGACGCCTTGCAGCACCGGTAATGGGCCTTGGGGGGTGAGATAGCTTTTAAAGACATCCAGAACCTGAAGCATGCCGTCATCCAAAGTTTGCAAGTGGCTCTAGGATAGCGGCCGCGAGTGTTTTTTGTGTGCCGGTACCTGTCAACTCTGACAGTAGCGGAGCAAAGGGCACGGGTATCTAATAAACAGGCCGTCGAACAGAGGCAGTTGAATCCAAAAGGCCACTCCGCCATGAAGACAACAATCATGTATGAAACGCTCACTGCTCCGATCAAATGCACCTCCCAGGTCATCGAGGTCATCACCGTGGGGCGTGAACCCGGAGCCATCGCCCTGCACCCGAAACTGCCGGTTGCGTACGTGTGCAATACCGAAGGCCGCAGCCTGTCGATCATCGACCTGCACTTGCACAGGGTGAGCGCGGTGATACCGCTACCAATCCGGCCCATGGCAATCGTTATCGAAAACAGTGGTGTGACCGCATACATCACCGGCCTCGATCAACCGCTGATACTGGCCATCGATACCCGCCGCCAACGTATCCGTCAGACCATCAGCGCTGCCCAGGGACATTCGTTGGTGCTCAGCGCTGACGGCGCGCGGTTGTTTGTGCACAGCAACAGTCATGTGAACGGGCACATCCATGAAGTCGATACGGCGAACGCCAAGGTCGTCGCCTGCGTCGATACCGGGCCGTTCACCAGTGGCGCGGCATTGAGTGCCGACGGTCGGTTGTACTACTGCGACTACATCCATCATGAACTGCGGTTCCTGAACACCCGCAATGCCGAGACGCAGAGTGTTTTGACCCTCCCCAACTCCTTTGAGGAAGTGACGCTAAGCCCCGACAATCAGTTGGCCTACGTACCCTATCGCAACGCCGATAGCAGCACGGCGGTCATTGATCTGGGCGTAGGCAAACTGATTGACTTGATCCCGACCGCTCAGTTGCCTCACGGGTTTGTCGTCAGCGCGGACGGCCGCCTCGCCTGCTGCTGCAGTGCCGGCGAACGAACCGTCTCAATCATCGATACCGTATCGCGGCGCAGCATTCACACGTTTACGGCTGGCGAATATCCGCAAAGCCCTGTGTTCAGTCGCGACCGCCAGAAGCTGTATGTCTGTGACTCGTCAGCCGATGCGATCTGGGTGTTTGCCTTGCAAGCCGACTGAGCGTTTGCCTCGAAATCTACTGCCCCGCCGCCACACTGGTCGGTGCCTGCGACGGCGTGACAATGCTGCCCAGATCAATATGTTTCCACTCAGGCTTGGCCCCCAGCCGCGCGTTGAAGCGGTAGTTGAAGGTGAATTCATCCGCCGTTGGCACTGTCAACGGCTTGCCATACACCGCCTCGATCCCCGCCAGGTCGTAACCCATCAACTGCAACAGCGTCGGGAAGATGTTGTAGTGACTGGAGCGATCCTTGTTGGCGGCCAGTTGCGCCGACCAATCCAGCGTCTTCAAGTCGCGGCCCTGAATCACCACCAGCGGCACCAGGCCCTCCTCCTCCACCGGATCGCCGCCGCAATGCGTATTGAGCCCAGGGTTGCCACGTTCATGAAGATCCTGACCGTGATCCGAGGTATAGATCACCAGCGCATTGTTCAGATTGGCCTGGGCAAACACCCGCGCAAAAAACTCGCCGACGTTCCATAAAACCGTGTTCTTGTAGGCATTGCGATACAGCACCCAGTCATCCGGTTGACCATTGAAGCCATCGCGTTTGCCGGTGTCGGCGACTTCGGTGAACTGTCCGCGCGGCAAGGTCGGACGGTAAGCCATGAACGCATCCGGGTATTTGTCGTGCACCGGAAAATGCGCGCCGACCTTGTTGATCAGGATCAGTTCGGGCGTGTCGTCGTTGAGCAAACCGATCAGTTTCTGCGCGGCCGCCATGTCGCGATCTCGCACGCTGGTACGGTCGAACTGGACAAACTCGTCGATGTCCTTTTTCTCGGCGTCGGTCATCAGGTTCTGCAAGTGACCGCCGGTGCGCTGGGCGTCAATGTAGACCGTGCGCATCCCGGCCTTTTTTGCGTACTGCCAGATCGACGGCAGCGTACTGTTGATGCGCATGTAGTCGGCGCGGGTGCCGCCGTAGCGCAAGGTGACGTTGGTATCGGCGCTGCAATTGGCGATGGACGCGGCGTAACCGTAATTGAACATGTCGACGCCCGCGTGCGGTTGTTTGAGGTTGCTGTGCACACCGAATGGCGCGTTGATGTCCAGGTAATTGCCGGAGATGCTTTCATCGATGATCAGCACGATGTCATGCCCGACCGCTTGGCCATTGCGCGCCAGTGTGACGGGTTCACGCGGACCGACCGTGTTGTGCAGCGCCTCATAGGCGAACAGGTTCAGATAGGCCAGCGGCGTGTACATGATCGGCAAGCCCCGGGCGCCCTCACCGGCGCGCAGAAACAGCACAGCGCTGAGCACGATCACGCCACAGATCGGCGCCGCCACGCGCAATGCGTTGGGCACGACAAGCGAATGCCGCGGTTTGAGACCGATGCCCACCAACAACAGCAAGCCACTGAGCGCACCGTGGATGATCGCATCGCGATACTGGTAAGCCGCTTCCTGAATGAAACCGCCGGAATACACCAGCGAGACGAAGCTGCTGTAGCTCAGGTAATCGGCCGTAACCCGGGTGTAGACATCAAAAAACACCGCCGAAACAAACATCGTTATCGCGAATAAATGCCGAATGAGCGCCTGACGAATATAAGCCGTTAGATATAACGCTAAAGTAAGCGCCAAAAACATCGCGCCAAAAAGGAGTACAGCAAAACCAACACCGATAGCATTTAACCGCTCAATGTAATATTCGGAATAAAGCAGCAGATAAACAACTAAAAGCAGTTCTTTCAAATATCGAAACATGGCAATCCCGGTCGTACAAAACGGTATTGGGTCAATAGTTTGTCGGTCAAAACCTGACACTAGCACCCGGCCATCAAACCGCAAGAAAAGACTGGTTTTTCCCTAAAGCGTCAAAAAAACGTTGACTCATTCCTGACACACTCCAGCGGCTACAAGTCTTTAATTTCAGGGCTCTCGACCGTTTATCGCTTTCTTCTCAACAGGGAAAAAGCGTCAAGCACGCGACAAACCCAGTAATAGCAAGCACTTGATGGCCAATAGCCTGAAAAAAGCCGGGTGTTATACACGTGCAACATGTCATTTTGCTGACACGCTTTGCGCACGCTGCGCTATACCCATTTTGACAGTTCAATTCTTAAGTTCTCATTTTGTTTTTGAGAGGTGCGCATTATGGACGTGAGTGTATTTGGCACGGGCTACGTTGGTTTGATTCAAGCCGCCGCACTTGCCGATGTCGGACATCGCGTTTTATGCGTTGATATTGATCCGAACAAGATTAAACAACTGCAACAAGCGGTGCCGCCCATTAGCGAACCGGGTTTGTCGAACACACTTGAAGAAAATATCAAGGCTGGTCGTCTGCTGTTCAGCACCCAGGCCAGCGACGCCGTCACCCATGCCGAGTTGATCTTCATCGCCGTCGGCACGCCAGCCGACGAGGACGGCTCCGCTGATCTCTCCCACGTGCTCAACGTCGCCCGGCAGATTGCGTCGCACATGGAGGCTGATCGCACCCTGATCATCAAATCCACCGTACCGGTCGGCACAGCGGATGAAGTGCTGGCCGCCGCCAACAGCGAACTGCTGCGTCGTGGCAAAAGCACCTTGACCGTACGCGTGGTCTCCAACCCCGAATTCCTCAAGGAAGGCAGCGCGCTCGCTGACTGCATGCGCCCGGACCGGATCATCATCGGCACCCTCGACGACGAGGCCCGCGAGCAGATGAGCGAACTCTACGCGCCGTTCTGCCGCAACCACGAAAAACTGATGTTCATGGACAACCGCAGCGCCGAGCTGACCAAGTACGCGGCCAATGCGATGCTCGCCACCCGCATCAGCTTCATGAACGAGTTGGCCAACCTCACCGAACTGCTCGGCGCCGACATCGAAGCGGTGCGCAAAGGCATCGGCTCCGATCCACGCATCGGCTACCACTTTATTTATCCGGGCTGCGGCTTCGGTGGCTCGTGCTTTCCCAAGGATCTGCGTGCCCTGCTGCACACTGCCGAACACAACGGCATGCCGCTGAAACTGCTGCGCAGCGTCACCGACGTGAACGACACTCAGCGGCACATTCTGTTCAGCAAACTCAAAGCGCAATTCCCACAAGGTCTGGCCGGCAAGTCCATTGCCATCTGGGGCCTGGCGTTCAAACCAAACACCGATGACATGCGCGAAGCCCCCAGCCGTTATCTGATGGACGCACTGTGGGCCGAAGGCGCCAGCGTGCAGGCCTACGATCCGGAAGCCATGTCCGAATGCCGGCGCCTTTACGGTTATCGCAACGACCTGCATCTGTGCGCCACCCGCGACGACACACTGGAAGACGCTGACGCCCTGGTGATTTGCACCGAGTGGAAAAACTTCCGCGTGGTCGATTTCGAGCTGCTGGCCAGCAAACTGCGCTCGCGGGTCGTGGTCGACGGCCGCAACCTCTATAACCCGCAACACCTGGCGGCGGCCGGTCTGCACTACAGCGGCATCGGCCTGCGCCATGTCGCCCCTGAAGGACTGCGGCCATGAGGATTCTGGTCACCGGTGCGGCCGGGTTCATTGGTGCCCATTGCGTATTGCGGCTGATGCGCGACGGGCATTCGGTGGTCGGTCTGGATAATTTCAACGCCTACTACGACCCGCAACTCAAGCACGACCGCGTGCAATGGGTGCGCGAGCAGGTCGGCGATTTCCAGCTCGCCACGGTTGACCTGGCCGATGCGCTGGCCATCGAAGCGCTGTTTGTCCGCGAACGCCCGCAAGTGGTGGTCCACCTCGCGGCGCAGGCCGGCGTGCGTTATTCGCTGGACAATCCTCGGGCGTATCTGGACAGCAACCTCAACGGTTTCCTGAATATCCTGGAAAGCTGCCGTCACCACCCCGTCGAGCATTTGATCTACGCCTCGTCGAGCTCGGTGTATGGCGCCAACCAGCACACGCCCTACTCCGTGAAGGACGGCGTCAATCATCCGCTGTCGCTGTACGCCGCGACCAAGAAAGCCAATGAGTTGATGGCCCACAGTTACAGCCACCTGTTCGGCATTCCCTGCACCGGGCTGCGCTTCTTCACTGTGTACGGCCCTTGGGGTCGGCCGGACATGTCGCCGATCCAGTTTGCCCGCGCAATCACTCAAGGCACGCCGCTCAAGCTGTTCAATTACGGCGAACACCAGCGCGACTTCACCTACATCGACGACATCGTCGAAAGCATCGCCCGCCTCACCGACCAGCCACCGCTGGCCCGTCCTGAATGGGATCGCGAGCTACCCGACCCGGCCAGCAGCATGGCGCCGTGGCGGCTGTTCAACATCGGCGGGCAACACCCGGTGGAGCTGAAAACCTACCTGGCCCTGATAGAAAAACACCTTGGCCTCAAAGCCATTGTCGAGCTGCTGCCCCTGCAACCGGGCGACGTACTCAACACCTGCGCCGAGGCCAGCGATCTGGCCCAGGCCACCGGCTTCCAGCCGCGGATAGAACTGGATGAAGGACTGGAGCGTTTCATCGCCTGGTTCCGCGACTACTACCCCACTGCCTATCGCCCACGCGCCGCTCGCGGCTGAGTTTATGTGGAGGACTCCATGACTGGACATGAAAAAGGTGTGCCGATCCAAGAGATGCGGCGTGACAAGCGCGTCGACCCCGAGCACCGAATGCGCCTCGATGCGGCGATCCACCGCCAAGGCCGCGGGTGGTTCACAGGGCGCGATGGCGGTCGTCCATGGCAACTGTCGCGCACCAATCGGGTGGTCGCCTGTTTCGGCGCGCTGCTGATTCTGCTGCTGATTTCCCCCGTGCTGCTGGGCCTGGCCCTGGCCATCAAGTTCACCAGCCCGGGGCCCGTGATGTTCGTGCAGCAACGCACCGGCTATCGCGGCCGCAAGTTCGGCATGTACAAATTTCGCACCATGGTCGCCAACGCCGAAGAGTTGAAGGAGTCGCTGCGCCATCTCAACAAGCACGGTGCCGAAGCCATCGATTTCAAGATCGACAAGGACCCCCGCATCACCGGCATCGGCGGTTTCCTGCGGCGTACCAGCCTTGACGAGTTGCCCAACCTGATCAACGTGGTGACCGGTGACATGCGCCTGGTCGGCCCTCGTCCGACTTCGTTCAACGCCTATCGCTACAAGGACAACCACCTCGCACGTCTGGCGATCTACCCCGGCATGACCGGTCTGTGGCAGATCTCCGGACGCAGCAACATCGACTTCGACCAGCGCGTTGAGTTGGACCTCAGCTATATCGCCGAGCAAAGCCTTTTGCTTGATCTGAAGATCCTGTTGAAAACCCCCTTCAAAGTATTCAGCGGCCACGGAGCAAGCTAATGGACGGTTCAACCAACAAAAGCCTGAGCATCGCCAGTCCCAGCGAATCGAACCTGACCTCGACCGTGCTGGATCTCAATCTGCGGATCCTGTTCCTGACCGCCGCCAACCCCGGTGCCGGCACCACCACCAGTGCTCTGGCGCTGGCCAGTCAACTGGCACAAATGAGCAGCGGCCAAGTGCTGCTGGTCGATGCCAGCCAGTCGGCGAGCAACCTCACCCAGCAGTTGAACCTGGGCAAGGAGCGCGGCCTGCGGGATTTGCTGTTCAGCCCGGATAACCCGCCGCTGTTGCAGGACTGTGTGGTGCAGGTCTCAAGCCTGCCCTTCCATGTGCTGCCCAACGGCCGGCCGATTCGCACCCTGGAACACCTGACCGCCGAGCGCCTGAGCCCGTTGCTCGACCAGTTGGGCAGCCAGTACCGCTTTGTGGTGATCGATGGCGACGCGGTGTACTCCGCCGCCGACACGCTGGTCATCAGCACTCAGGTCGATGGCGTGGTGTTCGTCGTACGCGCCGAAGACACCCGCTGGGAAGTCGCCCAGGCCGCCGTGCAACGCCTGACCCAGGCCGGGGCGAAAGTGGTCGGCAGCGTGTTTAACCGGCGCAAGTACTACATGCCCAAATGGCTTTACAAAAACCTCTAGGCCACCGCGAAGGATGACGCCATGAACGCCAGAATGCTTGTCCTGCTGTTGCTGCCGCTTGCAGGTTGCTCCAGCACTTCCGAAGTCCAGACCATGCCGGTGAATATTCTCACCGCCACTCCGGCCAACGCCCAGGCCACCGACATGCCGAAGATCGAGCAGACCCTGCGCCCGCAGGATGTGCTGGACGTGATCTTCCACATCAGCACCAGCGGCTCGGACGCTTACCGCGTGCAGTCAGGTGACCAGATCGGCCTGAACTTCACCGCTGCCAGCCAGCTCAACGGCAATCAACTGGTGCTGCCCGACGGTACCATCGAACTGCCGGGCGCCAACACCTCGGTGAAAATCGCCGGGCTGACCAGCGATGAGGCCCGTCAGGAAATCCAGCGGGCCTATCAGCGCAAACAACTGTTCCAGCCCAACCGCAATCAACTGACGGTGCAGATCATCAGCCCGTTGACTAACGAGCAGAACCTGAAAAGTGCGCTGAACCACCCGGCCACCGGCATGAGCCGCGAGATCACCGTGGGCACTGACGGTTACGCGAGTTTCCCGGAGATCGGCGCCGTGCCGCTGCAAGGCATGACCGTCAATCAACTGGAAACGTTCCTTAACCAGAAATACGCACAACTGCCGGGGCGGATGACCGTGGATGTACTGCTCAAATCCACCGCCGGCAACGAGATTTACGTGCTGGGTGAAGTCGGCCAACCGGGTTCCTACCCGATCCGTCGGCCGGTATCGGTGCTAGAAGCGCTGACCCTGGCGCGCGGCACCAACGTCAAGGCGCGCCTGGATTCGGTGGTGATCATGCGCCGCAACGGCAATCAGGTGCAGGCCGTGCATTACGACGTGGAAAAAGCCCTGGCCGGCGACGCCTCGCAGATCGCGTATCTGCAACCGGACGACATGCTTTTCGTACCGAAAACCAAACTGGCCAGCGCCGGCGAACTCGCCCGGCAATTGGCCGACGTGGTGTTGTTCCAGGGCGTCGGGTTCAGCTTCGGCTACCGCGTCGACAATAAAAGCAGCAGCAGTAACTGACTCCCAGGTGAACGATCATGAATCCAAAGGAAAACTACCTGCATGAGTTCTTCAGGATCTTCTTCGCCAACAAGCAACTGGTGAAACGGGTCTTCCTGATCTTTGCAGTCATCGCCCTGCTGCTGCCATTGGTGCTCAAACAGAGCTTCGATATCACCGCACAGGTGATCGTGCAGTCGAAAAAACTCTCCCAGGGTGACGCCACCACGTCACTGACGGTCGATAACGCCACGTTCATTCCGCCGTCGCTGGCGGACATGGAAACCGAGAGCAACATCCTCCGCTCGCCGGCGCTGATCCGTCAGACCATCAGCGAACTGCGCGACAAAGGCGAATATACGCCCTCGCCCGGCATGTTCAACAAACTGGTGAGCGAGCCCTTCAAGCGCTACTTCACCTCGCCACTGCGTCAATACGTGATCAACCCGACGCGCAACATGCTCGGGCTGGAAACCGACCCGGTGCGTGACACAGCCCTAGATGCGCTGACCCAACAAGCCATCGACAGCCTGAAAATCGAGACCCTGCCGGGCTCCAACGTGATCTCGATCATCTACAGCTTCCCGGACCCGCACCAAGGCACGACCTTTGTCACGGCCCTGCTGCAAAACTATCTGGTGAGCCGTCAGGCGCTGCAATCGATCGACCTGCCGCAGTCCTTCTACGAATCCAAAAAGCACTTGTATCAAGTACGGCTCGACGGCCTGGAAGGCAACCGTCAGGCACTGCTCGAAAGTGTCGGTGCGGCGGATCCCAAGGAAGAAATCACCTTCCGCCTGAACGCGATCAACACCGAGGAACAGGCACTGAACCTGTATCGCGATCGCCTGCTGCAAAGCCAGCGCTGGCTCGAATACCTGAAAACCGCGCTGGCCGCCGCCAGCAGCAACAACAAGCTCAACGACTACACCTTCCCCTTCACCTTCACCACGACCGTCGACAATGTGGCGTTCGAAGATCGGGAAATAAAACAACTGGGCGAGCAACTGACCACTCAGGTCAGCCGCTACATGAACGACCTTGCGGTGTTCCAGCCTGGCAGTGAACCCATGTTGCTGACCCGCGAGCAAATCGGCCGCACCCGCCAGCAGTTCCTCAAGGTGGTGAGCAACCGGATTCAGGAGCGCACCAACGATCTTTCGGTGGTCAAGCAGGTGATCGATCAGAAAACCGCACGCATCGCCGAATTCAAGAACCGTATCCGTGACCTGCAGCAAACCCAAAGCAAGCTGCGGCAGATGGACACCGAAATCGACGCCATGCACGCCGCGTTCTCGACCTACGCCCAGCGTTTCGCCGAGAGCAGCACCGTCGGCGCGCTGAACGACGATCTGTCCAACGCCCGGGTGCTCAGCCCGCCGTTCGAACCCACCGAAGCGGCGTTCCCGAAACCGATGCTGATCATTCCATTCGGCCTGTTCACCGGTCTGCTGCTGGCCATTGCCCTGGTCTATGTGCGTGAGTTCTTCGACCATCGCTTCAAACACCCGGCGCAAATCAGCCACGAGCTTGGTCTGCCGGTGTTGCTGGTGATCAACGACGAGAACGTGCTACCGAGCAATCCGCACAAAAACTGGACGGTGCCGAGCTTCCTGCACTGGGTGCGCAATTGAACACCGTGTCCACCCCGAAGACCGCGCTGCCGATCATTCATTTGCTCAGCAGCGGCGGTTTCTATGGGGCCGAGCGGATGTTGCTGGATCATTGTCTGGCGACGCCGGGGCAGCATCAGGTGCTGTTTCTCGACGCGCCGCCAGAATTGATCGAGCGCTTTCGCGAAGCCGGGGTGGATGGCCGTGGCTGCGGCGGGCTTGGGGAGTTGTTGCGGCACCTGCGTCAGCGTCGCAGTGAAAAGCCGCTGATCAACACGCACAACTTCAAAGGCCTGCTGTTTGGCTGGATGGGCGCGACACTGTTGCGCCTGCCGCTGGTCATCACCCAACACGGCTTCACGCCGCGCAGTCGCAAGCAGAAGTTCTACACCTGGCTCAGCCTGCAACTGTGCCGCACCGCGTCGGTGGATCGGGTGGTCTGCGTGGCAGAAAGCATCGCGGTGTTGCACCGCGAAGCCAGCGTACAGGCCGAGAAGTTGCAGGTGATCCCCAATGGTTTGCCGGCGGCTGCGGCGATGGTTCCCGATGCGGGTCGGCAACGCTGGCTGGCCGGTTACGTTGGCCGATTGAGCAGCGAGAAAGGCCCGGATCTGTTTCTCGATGCGCTGATCCCGCTGTGTCATCAGCACCCGCAACTGGACGCCGTGATGCTCGGCGACGGGCCGGAATGCGAGGCGTTGCAGGCACGCATCGACAACGCCGGTTTGCAGCAACGGATTCGTTTACCGGGTTATCAGACGGCCATGCAACCGTGGTGGCAGCAGCTCGATGCGCTGGTAATCAGCTCGCGCACCGAAGGCACACCGATGATTTTGCTGGAGGCAATGCAGGCCGGCGTGCCGGTGGTGGCGTTTGGTGTCGGCGGAATTCCCGATGTGCTGGAACATCGGCACAACGGCTTGCTCGCCGCTCCGACCGACAGCACCGCCCTCGCCCATCAGCTCGAAACGTTGTTGAGCGAGCCCAAACTGGCGCGACAACTGCGCGACAACGCCAAACGCACGCAACAGGATCGCTACGACCTCAAGGCCCTGGCCGAACGCTGGTCGCAGCTCTACATCCGCACGGCACGGGAGGCACGCGCATGATTTTCCCGCTCTCGATCGTCAGTCTGCTCGGTCTGGTCTGCATCGCTTTGCTGGCCAGCCCCTATCCGTATCTGGCACCGGGAGCGGTGCTGGGCCTGGTGGGTTTCACGGTGTTGTACCGCAAGCCAACCTGGGGCCTGCTCGGTATCGCCGCACTGGTGCCGTTCGAAGGTTTCTTCAAGGACAGTTCGCTGTCCGGCAGCAAACTGCTCGGTGCCTCGCTGGCGGTGATTCTGATGCTGCAACTGGCGCTGCATCAGATTCCCTCCGAACGCCTGCGCAGCAATATCTGGCGTTACCTGATCGGGTTCATGGTTCTGTACTTCCTCAGCCTGCTGAACACCGATGACATGGGCATGTCGCTGGAGCATCTGCGCGAGCTCAGCGTCGGGCTGATCCTGTTTGTCATCACCCTGTTGATCGGCCGCGAGCTGAACCTCGACCTGTTCGCCCGACTGGTCACCCTTGCCGTCAGCAGCACCTGCGCGATGGCGATGTTCTCGACCAGATTCCAGGATCAGGGCCGCGCTGCCGGCCTGCTCGAAGACCCCAACGCCTTCGCGATGCTGATCGCCTTCGCCATCCCGCTGGGGCTGCTGCTGGTGATTCGCGGCCCTAACCTGCTGCATCGGTTGTTCTGGGGCGCGTGCTGCCTGCTGTTGCTCGGCGGCATGACCAAGACCGAATCGCGCTCAGGGCTGGTGGTCGTGGCCTTGAGTCTGTTGATCGGCGGCTGGCATTACCGCGCGCAAATGACACGAATTCGCCCACGGCACCTGGGCTTCGCCATGCTCGGCGCGGCCATCGTGATTCCGCTGGCAATCTATGCGATGCCCGCCGGTTACCTGGCGCGCATTCAATCCTTGAGCGTATTAAGTGCCGGCGCCAAGGGCCATAACGACGAATCCCTCGGCCGCCGTGCTTCCTACATCGTTGTCGGTACGCAGATGATCCGCGAGAACCCGCTGCTGGGCTCCGGCCCCGGCACCTTCGCGCTGCACTACGCGACCACCGGCTACGCCAAGGCGTTTTCGGCCAACCGCAAGATCGGTGACCTCTATCGCCGCGCTCACAACACTTATCTGGAAATCTTCAGCGAACTGGGGATTCCCGCCGGCCTGATGTTCGTCGGCATGCTCGGGCTCGGCTTGTACAACCTGATCCGCGCACGCGCCGTGTGGATGCGCCGACGCGACTGGCAACAGGCGGACCTGATGACCCACCTGAGCGTGAGTTTCCTGTCGCTGACGTTGTTCCTGATGTTCCTCAGTGCGCCGAACCAGAAATACGTGTGGATCATGCTTGCCATGACCTGGGTGCTGCGCCTGAAAGCCGAACAAGAACCGATCACGGAGGCCGTTGCATGAGCCGAATCAGCATCATCATCCCGATGTACAACGAAGCCCGGCACATTGGCCGCACCTTGCTGTCGGCAGAAAAAGCCGCCCACGCCGCCGGCGTCGAGTGCGAACTGATCGTGGTCGACAACGGTTCAAGCGATGACGGCCCGCACATTGCCCGCCAGTTTGGCGCACAAGTGCTGGTGCATCCGGGTTTGCTGATCGGCGCCCTGCGCAATCGCGGTACGGCGGTCGCAACCGGTGATTGGCTGGCCTTCATTGATGCCGATGTTGAGATGCCGCAAGACTGGCTGCAGCCGCTGTTCGATCTGCACGCCAGTGGTCAGGCCGATGTGTTTGCGCTGGACCTGGGCATCCCGGCACAAGCGCCGTGGTACGCCATCGCGTGGCAGCGTCGCACCCAGCGTATTTGCGCGCAGGCCTCGCACGTCGTGGACTGGCTGCCCAGCTCCAACCTGCTGATGCGCCGTGACTGGTTCGACAAGGTCGGCGGTTTCAATGAAAGCCTGCGTACCGGCGAAGACAAGGAGTTCACCCTGCGCCTGCGTGAAAACGGTGCGTTGCTGCTGTCGATCAACGACAACGAAGCCCTGCACTGGGGTTACGAAATGAACTGGCGCGAGTGGATGGGCAAGGAGATGTGGCGTCAGGGCAGTCATCTGCAACTGCTGCGCACCCACGGTTACAGCCTGCGTCTGCTGCGTTTCCCGATGCTTTCGCTGCTGGTCTGGCTCCTCGACTTTCTGGCGATCTCGGCCCTGCTCGACAATTTTCCTCATCACGCGGCGGCCATGCTGATATTGACCCTGGTGCCGGGGTTGGTGCTGAGCATTCGCCAAAGCATCAAGCATCGTGACCTCTTGCTGACCCTGCAACTGTGGGGCCTGCACTGGGTACGCCTGCACCTGGCCGGCGCCGCGTTCATTCTCAGTCTGTGTCATTGGAATGCCAGGAGGCCTGCCCGTGGCTGAGTTCATTTTCTGGATGTGCCTGTTGCTACCGGTCTACGCGTATGTGGGTTACCCGCTTTTGCTGACGATACTGGCGCCTCTGTTCGCGGCCAGCCGGCATGGCCCAACGCCGCCGCTGAACATCAGCATCGTGATTGCCGCCCACAACGAGGCGCGGCACATCGAGCACAAGTTGCGCACGCTGCTGGCCCAGGATTATCAGCCTGCCCGTTTGCAGATCATTCTCGCCAGCGACGGCTCGACGGATGACACCGTGGCTTGTGCACACAACGTCGTCGATCCGCGCATTACCGTGCTCGACCTGCCGCGCCAAGGCAAAGCGGCGACGCTTAACGCCGGCGTGGCCCTGAGCACGGGCGACATTCTGGTGTTCACCGATGCCGACAACCAATGGTCACGCGACACCCTCGGACATTTGCTGGCGCCATTGAGCGACCCGCAAATCGGCGCCTGTGCCGGGCACATGGTGATCCCGGTCACCGGTGGCGGCTTGAGCGTCGGCGATAGCCTGTATCGACATTACGAAGGCTGGCTGCGCCGGGTGGAAAACCGCACCGGTTGCATGGTGTCCGCCGACGGTGCCCTGCTCGCGCTGCGCCGCGAGTTGTTCCAGAACGTGCCGGCAGAGGTTAACGACGATTTCTTTATCAGCACCTGCGCGCCGGTCGCGCACAAACGCATCGTCTATGTACCGCAAGCGCAGGTCATCGACCAAGGCGTCGATGAAGCCGACAAACAGTTCCGTCGTCGTCAACGCGTCACCGTCGGCGGGCTGCAAAGCCTCGCTCAGCGCCGCGAACTGCTCAATCCGCTGAAATATGGCCTGTATTCGATCGCGCTGATCAGCCACAAACTGATCCGCCGCCTGGCACCAATCCTTTTGCTGCCATTGTTGCTGAGCAACTTCTGGCTGTGGAGCGAGCACGGTTTCTATCGCCTGAGCCTCATTGCACAACTGTTCGGCTACGCCGTGGCGATAGCCGGATTGATGGATTCGCAACACCGCTTGCCCAAACCCTTCCGCCTCGCCGCCTTTGTGCTGGTCACCCTCGCCGGGATGAGTCTTGGCTTGTGGCAGTTCCTGCGCGGCCAGCGCTATGCCCAGTGGAATCCTGAACAGAACCGCTAAAAGGACCGAAGCCATGGCGATCAAACAATTGATAAAAAGCACCAGTGGCTGGCTCTATCTCAACTCGTCCGTGGGCCGAAACCAGTTGCAGGGCGCCGGGGTGATTCTGATGTTGCACCGGGTGCTGTCCAACGACCGCGCCGCCGACCTGCCCCACCGCAATGAGCTGTGCGTCGGGCCCAAGGCCTTCGAGCATTGGCTGGTGTGGCTGCGTCGCCACTTCGAATGCGTACCGCTGATGGAAATCCTTCAGCCCAACTCCCTGCGCACCGAACGCCCACGGGTGGCGTTGACCTTCGACGACGGCTGGCGCGACAACGCGGTCAACGCCTTCCCCCTGCTGCAAAAACACCAGGTGCCGGCGAGCATTTTCCTTTCGACCGATTTCATCGGCAGCCGTCAACGTTTTTGGTGGGAGGCCGTGGGCGAAACCCTGTGGGGCAGCCACGGCGACAAGGCACGGATGCATTTGATCGAGCGCTTGCATGCCACGGGCCATCCGCTGCCGGTGTTGCTCGATGACATTGATGTCGATCGGCGCAGCCTGGCACTGCTGCATTACCTGCAAGGGCTCAAGACACTGGCACCGCAAGAACTTGAACGCCTGACCGATGAGTGCCCGCAAGAATCGCAACCGCAGGCACTGGACTGGCATCAGGTGCGCGCGATGGAAGCCTCAGGTCTGGTGCGTTTCGGCCCCCACGGCGCCAGTCACGCGATCCTTACCGGCCTTGACGATGTGCGCCTGAGCGAAGAAATCAGCCGCAGCCGCGATGCCTTGCACAACGGCTGCAATCGGCCGCTGCCGGTGTATTGCTACCCCAACGGCGACAACGACGAGCGCGTGCGCAAGCAGGTTGCCGATCACGATTATCCGTTTGCGCTGGGCACCAGCACCGGCCTCTATCGCGGTGAAGGCGATCCGCTGAACCTGCCGCGTTTCGGTGTCAGTCAGCGCACGGCGCGCAATCCGCAACTGCTGTCGTGGCGGATATTTCGCGGAGCACGACCATGAGCCGAGGCCGCTACCTCAAGCACTTGGCGCTGAGCATGGGCACCAAACTGGCGATGATCGCCCTGCGTTTACTGCGCAACGTGCTGCTGGCGCGGATCCTCGGGCCGAGTGAACGCGGGCTGTTTGCATTGCTCAGCACCTTGCCCGACCTGATCAGCGCGGCCACCAGTGGCGGGCTGAATTCGGCGGTCGGTTATCAGGCCGCCAAACAAAGGCCGCTGGGGGTGTTGCTCAGTCAGGTGCTGGTTTTCGGATGCTTGCTGGCGGCGCTGTTAACCCTGCTGGTGGTCGCGCTGGTGCGCGAGTTTGGCGGTGAACTGGATGTGACCACGCAGCTTGGCCTGCTCGCCTGGCTGTTGCTGTTGGCAGTGCCGCTGACGGTGTTGAAAAGCGGCTTGCTGACGTTGCACAACGCGTCCGGCGGCGTGGTCGCATTCAATGCCTTGCGCCTGGTGGAGTCGCTGGCACCGCTGCTGATGTTTCTCGGGCTTTTCTGGATGTGGAAAAGCGCCGCCCTTGAAGCGGCACTGATCAGTTGGCTGGCCGGGATCAGCCTGGTGGTGCTGGTCGGTTGGGTCTGGCTCAAACGGGCGCAACCGTTGCAACTGCAATGGGATCGCGCCAGCCAGAAAGAGCTGCTGCGTTACAGCGCCCGCAGCCATCCCGACCTGTTGTTCCAGCAAGTGATTTTGCGCTCGGATTATTTGTTCATCGGCGCCCTGCTCGGCAGCACCGCGCTGGGTCATTACGCCATGGCCAGCGCCGCCGCCGAACTGCTGCTGATCGTCCCGGAAGCGGTGACCACGCCGTTGATGAAACGCCTGCTGCAACAGGACGAAGGCATGGACAAAGTCACCCCGCTGGCGCTACGCCTGACCGCAACGGTGATGCTCGGCGCATGCCTGAGCATGGCGGTGATCGGCAATTGGCTGATCGTCACCCTGTTCGGCATCGCCTACCAACCGGCCTATCCGGCGCTGCTCGCGTTACTGCCGGGGCTGTTGGGTTTGTGCTATGCGAGCATTCTGCGTCTGGACTTGCTGGGCAAAAATCGCCCCGGCACGGTGTCCTTGCTGATGGGGCTGGGGGCCTTGCTCAATCTGGCGCTGAACCTGGTGTTGATTCCGGCCTACGGGATTGTCGGCGCAGCGGCGGCTTCGTCGATTGCCTATCTCGCCGTCACGGTGGCGATGCTGGTGTTGTACTGCCGTCTGAGCGGCGTGCCGTTCTGGCAAACCCTGATCATCCTGCCCAGCGACATCACCCCGATGTGGTTGATGCTGCAACGTCGCAAAGCCGCATGAAAGGCCTGGCCCTGCTGTTCGGTCTCGGCCTCTCGCTGGACGCCTTCGCGGCGTCGATGCGTTGGGGCGAAATCCGCGACGCCAGCCTGTACCTGCAAACCGATCAACCCGATAACGTGACCGTGCGCTGGACCCCGGCGTGGCAAGCGGATGCCAACGAAGAGCATCTGTACCTGCTCGACGGCCAAGGCAAACTGCAAGGTGACAGGTTCATCAAGGCCAGTGAAACCCGTGGTAGCCAGCGCTGGAGTCTGGCGCCCGGCGCCGCCAGCTATCGACTGGAAATCCCCGGCTACAGCTTCCGCAATTACCGGATAGAACACGATGAACACACGGTCGCGCTGTTCGCCCCGGCCAAAGTGCACTTCAGCGTTCAAGCCCAGAACGGCGACATGTTGTATTTCAAGGTCGCGCCCGGTGAGCGCGCGGTGCTGGCCGGTAAATTTCATGGCGGCGTCAGTGCGCTGCAGGCGCAACGGGTGGGTGATGGTCAGGCACTGACGCTGGCCCTGAAACCGTACCGAGCCTATTGGCAGTTCGATCAGGTCGCGCTGCCGGTCAGTGAGCGTGAACAAGTCTGGCGCCTGCGCCTGCAAGGCAGCGGCAAAGCCGCGTTCTGGCTCGACGGCACGGCCAATCTGTTTGCGCAGAATCCACAACAGCTCAAACCGCTGCGCGAAGACGTCGGCCAGACCCGCTTGACCCTGCACGACAAAGTGCTCGGGCGCACGCCGGATCTGGGCATCGCCCTGCCCTATGTGATGCCGCCCACCACCAGCTATGCCGCCCTCGATGCGCTGAAACCCACTGCCGCCAGTTACTACAGCTTTGTTGATGTGACGGCGAAGAACCGGCATTTCGAGGACGCGTTCCGTCAGTTCTATCAGAATCGTTTCGGCATCCAGCAGGACATCACCTTGCTCGCCGGCAGCCAGCGTCAGGCTGATCTGCGCGCCGACGTACAAAGCAACAGCGGCCTTGATGCGTGGCTCGCCAGTACCCGCACGCTCGGCGGCAAAGGCACCCACTACATCGGGTTTGCCGACGAACCGAACCTCAACTACTCCAGCTACGCGCAGTATCAGGCGATCTTCGCCAGCATGGCCCGGCAGGTGCGCAGCGACCCGGCGAACGCCAAGGCTGGCGTGCGTATCGCCATGCCGGCCAGTTCGCGGCTGGTCAACGGGCCGTTCGCTGACAACGCGGCAGACAAGCGTGGTATCGATTGGGCACGGCGCTTGCTGAGCGAATCCGGCGATCAGGTCGACGCCTTGGCGTGGCACGAATGGATGATTCGCGACCTGCTCGCCACCCGCGTCTACCGCGACAGCGTACGCCGCGCCGCCGAACTCGTTGGCCTCGACGACAAAGGCCAGCCACGCAAAGCCTTGCTGCTCGATCAGACCAATTTGTCCAGCGGCTCCAGCCTCAGCCCCTACGATCAGGAAACCCATTACGCCGCGCTGTGGTGGGCGTCGGTGGTGATCAACGCCTCCCAGGACGGCTTGCTGAGCATGCTCAACTGGTTCCAGGCCGCCGATGAACCGCAGTACCCCAAAGGCATGCTGCGCGTCTCGGCCGATGAACAACGCTTCGAACTCAAACCAGTGGGTCTGGCCCAGCAATTCATCGCGCAACACTGGCTGCATAACGTCCTGGCGCTGGACAACGATGGGTTTGAAGTCGACGTGCTGGCGATGTCCAGCGATGAGCAGCGTGGCTTGCTGGGCGTCAACAAAGGCACCCGCCTGCAACGTGTAGACCTGAGCGGCACCCAGTGTCCGCTGAACAATGGCGCCTTGCGCTACTTCGGCGCCGACAACCGCAGCCGCGATGCGCCGTTTGCCTGCAAGGACGGACGCGTGCGCTTCGACCTGCCGGGGCAAACCCTGTTCTCGCTCCGCTGGAGAGCGTCATGAACCGTCCTTTGATGTTCCGCCGCGTTGGCCTGGGCCACGCGATGCATCGTCATCAGGAGTCAAGACCATGAACATTGTGCAAAAACTCAGCGAACACATCAGACAAAAAGGCCTGCGCGCCACCTTCGGCAAGGCCTGGAAGCACTACGTATTCTTTCATCAGGAATTGCTGTGGATGGAGCGTGATCTGGTCAGTCCCGTCCCCCCGCACAACCTCAAACCCTACCCGCCGCTGCGGGTGGTGAAAATCACGCCGGACAACACCAGTGCCTTTGCCCGCTACTTTGGCGACCGCGTCGGCACCATGGCCGAACTGGCCAGAGAAGGCCACACCGGGCACATGCACCTGGACGATCAGGGCGACGCCGTGGCGTTCATCTGGGGCACCGCGCGGGACTATCTCGACCGGCATTACTACGGCTGTCTGTTCCCGGTGAAACCCGGCGAGTTCTTCGAATTCGGCGGCGAACTGACCCGAGCCTACTGGGGCAGCGAACTGTCGGTGGATCTGCAACTGGCGCTGTGGAAAGCCATGGCCGCCCAGGGCTGCAACAAGGTCGTGGACGTCTGCGAATTCCACAACATCCCGGCGCTCAAGCTGCACCTGCGCATGGGCTACACCGAGCAACACCGGATCATGAACATTTACACCCTGTTCGGTCGCTGGAACTTCTACCGCGAAACCCGCTACAGCGGTTCGCGCCTGGAAGCGCTACGCAAACCTTCCCGTCCACCCGTCACAGTAACGGCGGCCTGAGCCCATGGCGACGCGATTCGAATGGCGTACTTCATTGTGCGCCGCCGACTTTCCGGCAACAGCGTATGAAGCGCTGCGCCTGCGCGTGACGGACCACACGCCGTTCAACAACCTTGGCTGGTTGTGTGCGGCCGAGCAGGCCCTTGGCGAGGGTGAGCGCCTGCACATCCTGCTGGGATGGGAGGCGGATCAATTGCGTCTGTGCCTACCGCTGGTGGCGAGTCGTGAGCGCTTCGCCGGGTTGCGGTTTCGGGTGTTGCACCACTTGGGGTATCCGTTGGCTGATCGCTTGGCCCTGCTCTCTTTGCTGGCCGGCGAGGACATGCGCAAGGCCCTTGTATTGATTCGCCAACGCCTGCCCCATGCACTGCTTCAGCTCAACGAACTCTCGGAGCCGGCCGGTGAGGAAAGTAGCCTCACCGAATGGATGGCACACAGCTCTGCGGGCGAGCGACGGCTCAGTTGTCGGGCGCCTGTGCACCTGATCAGCGAGGCGGATCATCAGGAAGTGTCCGGCGATCCACGCTACAAACTGCGCCGGGCTCGCAAGCGCATCGCCGCGTGCGGGGCTCAGGTACGGCGGATCATTCCGGACGCGATCAGCATGGGTCCGCTGTTGCAGGTCATCGGCGAAGTCGAAGCGGTCAGTTGGAAAGGCGACGAAGGCGTCGGGATCTTCGCCAGCGAACGCAGTCGCCATCTGATCGAGCGTGCTTTCATTGCCCTCGCCGGCCAAGGCTTGGTGCGGGTGGTGACGCTGGAGTTGAACGGGCGCTGCATCAGCTATCGCCTGGGCTTGCTCGAACAGGGCCGGCTCTACGATTACAACCTCGCCTTCCTGCCGCAATACGCCGATCTGGGCAGCGGCCGGGTGCTGCTGGAGGAATGGATTCGCTGGGGCCTGGACGACCACTGGCGCTGGATCGATGCCTCACGGGTCAGCCTGGAAAACTCCAGCCACCAACTGCACGAACGCATGACCGGGCAACTGGAACACTGGCGCTGGAGTTTCTATTCCTGGCGCCCGAGTGGCCTGGCGCTGGGTCTGGCATTACGCGTCTGGCACCGGCTCAAACCGACACTGCAACGGTGGCGGGCAAAACGTGCAGCCAAACCTGCACCTGTCGTCAAACCTGTCGCGATCACCACGGAGGGCGAACATGCCTCGCCAAGTCATAGTCAACGCTGACGATTTCGGCCTCAGCCCGAACGAAAACGCGGTGATCTTCGCGGCGTTTCAGGCCGGGGTCATCAGTTCCGCCACCGCCATGGCCAACATGCCAGCGTTCGAAGCCGCGTGCACCATGGCTCGGCAGCCCTTGCTTGAGGGCCGGGTCGGGCTGCACTTCAACCTGACTTACGGGCGACCGCTGAGCCGGACGATTGTGGAGCGCCGAACGTTCTGCGACAGCCATGGCGTATTCGACCTCAACCTGCCGCGCCACCGTTTGTGGCTCAGTCGCGAAGACCGTGAGGCGGTGCATGAAGAATTGCAGGCGCAGTGGCAACGCTGCGTCGATCATGGCGTGCGTCCCAGTCACATCGACTCGCACCAGCATGTGCACAACATTTTGCCGATCGGCGAGATCGTCGCGCGCTTCGCTGCGCATCACGGTGTACCGATTCGGTTGGCGCGCAATCTGGGGCAAAACCTCAATCTGCCCAAACGCGTTTTCAAAGGTTGGCTCAATTGGCGTTTGCAGCGTCTGGCCGGCGCAACGGCGGACTACGTGTGCACCCCCGTGGATTTGCGCAACGGCAGCTCGCCGACCGACGGCGTACTGGAAATCGTCGCCCATCCGACTCAACTCGGGGCCGACTTTGGTGACGCGTATCTCAACCCCGGCGAATCCCTGAGCCGCGTGTTAGCGCAGCGGCTGATGGGCGTTCCACGGGTTTGCTACGCCGACCTGAACAAGGACTTTCCAAGCGGTGCCACGGCACTCGATTGACTTGCATACGTTTCAACATTTTCGAAAATGGCACTCTGAAAGGCATGTAAAGGCTTGATCTATAAACACAAAAAGCGACATCCACAACACTGGGCTTCGGCCAAAGAGGGCATCATGAACGTTATCGGAAAACTGCGTGAACGCATCAAGCAAAAAGGCCTGAGCCACACCGTCGGCACGTTGTGGAAACGCTACGTGTTCTTCCATTGGGAACTGTTGTGGATGGAACGTGACCTGGTCAGCCCGGTGCCGCCGCACAAGCTGCGCCCCTATGAGGGCCTGCGCAAAGTCGATATCACACCGCACAATGCCGGCGCGTTTGCCAAGCATTTTGGTGACCGCGTGGCGACCATGGCCGAACTCGCCGCCGAAGGTCACACCGGGCACATGTACCTCGACGCCGACGGTCACGCGGTGGCGTTCATCTGGGGCAGCATTCGCGACTATCACGACCGCCACTATTACGGCTGCAACTTCCCGGTCAAACCCGGCGAGTTCTTCGAATTCGGCGGCGAAATGACCCGCGCCTATTTCGGCAGCAGCCTGTCGGTGGACGTGCAAGTGGCGTTGTGGGAAGCCATGGCCGCCCAGGGCTGTAACAAAGTCGTCGACGTCTGCGAAACCCGCAACATCCCGGCAATGAAACTGCACATTCGTATGGGCTATCAAGAACAGGGCCGCGTGACGCACCTCTACTGCTTGTTTGGGCGGTGGCGGTTCTTCCGTGAGACCCGCTACGAGGGCTCACGCCTGGAGTTACTGCGCAAACCGGGGCGGCCGGTGGTGAGTGCGGCGGCGCAGACTTGAATCAACCCCAAAAGGTGTGGCGGCTTTGGTGCCGCCTTCGCGGCCAGTGGCTGCGACAGCGTCAGCTCTTGCTGGCAACCAGGGTGAAACACAACGGCAACTGCGCCTCTTGATTCAGGTACCGGTCGTACAGTTCTTCCCGATTCGAATGCGCATACTCCTTGAAGTGCGCGATGTTCAGCCCTGCCCCGATGGCGCCGCTGAAGATCGCGCCGAGGGTGTGCACGAACCAGTACGACTTCGCCGCCGGTTGCTCGACCTTACCGACGTAGACGATGGGCTCTTGCTGCACAAACGGTTCGGCGCGGAAGTAGGAGCTGGCGAGGCGGAACGGGTCCTCGGCGTCAGGATCGACCATTTCCAGAAACGGATGGGTTTCGTAGATCACCAGTTTCCCGCCCGGTTTCAGGGTCTGCGCAACGTGGCGCAAGAATTCGCCGATGTCCGGCATCCAGTTCAGTACGCCGATGGTGATCAACGCTACGTCGAAGCGGTTTTGCAACGACGCCGGCAGGTGATGGATATCGCATTCAACGAATTCGGCGTTGTGCGCTGAACGGCTGTTCAGCTCGCGGGCCTGATCGAGAAACGCGCTCGACTGATCCACACCCACCACATTCCGCGCACCGAGGGCGAACAGCGAGAGACTTTCGCGACCGTTGTTGCAGCCCAGTTGAATCACATCTTTACCGTCAACGCCGACCTGTTCCAGCAACCCGCGCAGTGTGTCGTCGAGGCACGAGAAACCTGCCTGTGCGACGTCAGTCAGCAGCGCCTGCCAGTCAGGGGAGTCCTGATGGTGGCGGGCGGAATCGTTCCACGCCTGACGATTGCTTTCGATAGCGTTCTTATTGTTCGGCACTTCCATGGCGTACTCCGCACGATGCGCTTGATTGAGCGGTCGGAGTCTAGATCAGCCAGGCAATTGTGGTTGTTGCGACTTTGTAAGCCGTCGCCCGCTCCCACATTTCCATTTGCGTGAGCTTAGAGAGCGACGTTGCCTTGATTGAGGCGCTCACGCAAAAACTCGATCAGCGCCTGCACTGGGCGCGAGGCCTGACGATGCTGCGGATACACCGCCGACAACGTCAGCGGCTCGGGCCGCAGGTCATCCAGTACGGGCACCAGTCGCCCGTCCTTCAGCGCCGCGCCGACAATGAACGTTGGCAGGTAAGTGATCCCCATCCCCTGCACCGCCGCGTCCCTGAGCAACTCGCCGTTGTTCACGCGCATCCGTCCGGTGACGTTGACCAACACCGGCTTGCCTTGCCCGGCATTGAACCGCCACTGCACCGAGCGGCCGTGCCCATAAGGCAGGCAGTCGTGGCTGTGCAAATCTTCAGGGCTGAGCGGCGTGCCACGTTCGGTGAGGTATGCGGGGCTGGCGCAGTACACCCGCTCGATGGAGGCGATGCGACGGGCGATCAGGGTCGAGTCTTCCAGCACGCCAATGCGCAGCGCCAGATCGTAACCCTCGCCCAGCAAGTCAACGGGGCGATCACTCAGATCCACTTCCACCGTCACTTCACGATAGCGCTGCAAAAACACCGGCAGCAGGCATCCAAGATGCGCCACGGCAAACGACAGCGGTGCACTGAGGCGAATCGTCCCGCGCGGCTCGGCGGTTTGTCCGGCGATGCTCTGCTCCACTTGCTCGACTTCGCCGAGCAGCCGCAGCGCCGACTCGTAATAGCTCTGGCCCAGCGGCGTGACGTCCAGGCGCCGGGTCGAGCGGTTCAACAAGCGCACGCCAAGGCGCTCTTCCAATTGCATCAACCGACGGCTGACGAACTGCTTGGACAGGCCCAACTGATCGGCCGCTGCGGTGAAGCTGCCGGAGTCCATGACCTGGCAAAAAATACGCATGTCTTCGAACGGGTTCATTGTCACTCTCTGGTGGACAGTTAAACGCTTTATAGCCGCTTTTTCGCTGTTCGGCACCCCACTAATCTGTGCTCACGGTGTTGCTGAGGCCTGAACCCCAGTGCCACAGCAGCCCGCCATCAAGGCACATCCCCTAAAAACACTCAAAAGGATTTCCACCATGACCCTCGTCAAGAAAACCCTGACCGCTTCCCTCCTCGCTCTTTCCATCGGCAACGCGTTTGCCGCGGGCAGCCCCGGCGTCGAACACAACACTCAAGCCTTCCTCGAAGCCCTCGCGGCTGGCGGTGGCAAACCGCTTGAGCAACTGAGCCCGAAAGACGCCCGTGCCGTGCTGACCGGCGCACAGGCTTCGGTGAAGGTTGATCTGTCCGGCGTGGAAGTCAGCGACAAGGCCATCAACGTCGACGGTCAGACCATCAACCTGAAAGTGGTGCGTCCGGCCAACGTCAAAGGCGAGTTGCCGGTGTTCATGTTCTTCCACGGTGGCGGCTGGGTGCTGGGGGACTTCCCGACGCACCAGCGCCTGATTCGTGACTTGGTGGTGGGCTCCGGCGCCGTCGCGGTGTACGTCGATTACACGCCGTCGCCGGAAGCGCAGTACCCGACCGCAATCAACCAGGCGTACGTCGCCACGAAATGGGTGGCTGAGCACGGCAAGGACATCGGCGTCGACGGCAAGCGTCTGGCGGTGGCCGGCAACAGCGTCGGCGGCAACATGGCGGCGGTCGTAGCGTTAATGGCCAAGGAACAGAAAACCCCGGCCCTGCGTTTCCAGTTGCTGATGTGGCCGGTGACCAACGCACAATTCGACGACGGTTCGTACCAGCAGTTTGCCGAGGGCCACTTCCTGACCAAAAACATGATGCAGTGGTTCTGGGACAACTACACCACCCGCTCGGCCGAACGTGCACAGATCCACGCCTCGCCCTTGAATGCCAGCGCCGAACAACTCAAGGGTTTGCCCGCTGCATTGGTGCAGACTGCCGAATTCGACGTGTTGCGTGATGAAGGCGAAGGCTATGCGCGGCATCTGGATGCAGCGGGTGTGCCGGTGACCGCCGTGCGTTACAACGGGATGATTCATGACTTCGGGCTGCTCAACCCGCTGAGTCAGATTCCTGAGGTGAAGGCTGCAGTACGTCAGGCAGCGGCTGAACTCAAGACTCATCTGAACTAAGCGAAATCTCTCGCCACAGCGTTTGCCAACGCAGTTTTGCGGCGGCGAAGAGACAAAAATGCCCGCAAATTTGCGGGCATTTTTCAGTTCATCACTTGGCCGTGAACTTGGTATAGCTGTTGATCAAGTTGCGGTAGTTCGGCAGGCGTTCCGAGAGCAAATGTGCCAAGCCTTCCATGTCGTTGCGCCAGTCACCTTGCAGCTCGCAAGCCACGGCGAACCAGTTCATCAGGTGTGCGCCGGCGGCCGACATGCGTGCCCATGCCGCTTGCTGCACGGTGGTGTTGAAGGTGCCGGATGAATCGGTCACCACAAACACTTCATAGCCTTCAGCAATCGCCGACAGGGTCGGGAATGCCACGCAAACGTCGGTCACCACGCCAGCGATGATCAGTTGCTTGCGACCGGTGGCCTTGATCGCCTTGACGAAATCTTCGTTGTCCCAGGCATTGATCTGACCTGGACGCTGAATGAATGGCGCATCCGGGAATTGTTCAAGCAGTTCAGGCACGAGCGGGCCGTTGGGGCCGGCATCGAAACTGGTGGTCAGGATGGTCGGCAGTTTGAAGAACTTGGCGATGTCGCCCAGTGCCAGCACGTTGTTCTTGAATTCGTTCGGCGAGAAATCCTGCACCAGCGAGATCAGACCGGTCTGGTGATCGACCAACAACACGACGGCATCGTCTTTGTTCAGGCGCGAGTAAGGAACGTTGCTCATGTGAAACTCCTCGGTGGATGGTTGTTGCGTGAGACGCCGACCGTCGGGGTCGGCGCTTTGTTGTAAGGATCAGAACGCGAAGCAGGAACAACCGAACGCGCCCCAGAAACCGGCGAAATCGCTGACCGGTGCGTTCGACAGGCGGGCCTTTTCATGGCTGTGCGAGTGCACGGCGCACGCGCCGACGCACTGGTGTACTTGCGCCTGCAATGGCGCGTTCTGGCGCCAGTGGCCCGGGACTTTCGCCACCGGCGACCAGTCCGGCAGCACCGGCACGCTGGCCGGGCCGAGGTCCTGGAAGTCGCCTGCGGCGTAAACGATCTTGCCGCCGACCACGGTCAGCACTGACTCGATCCACTTGATGGCTTCTTCTTCGACGTGGAAGAAGTCGGCGCTCAGCGCCGCCAGATCCGCCAGTTGTCCGACCTTGATCTGGCCTTTCTTGCCCTGCTCGGACGAGAACCAGGCGCTGCCGTGGGTGAACAGCTCCAGCGCGGTGGTGCGCGGCAAACCTTCCTCGTACAAGGCCAGGCCACCGACGGTGCGACCGCTGACCATCCAGTACAGCGACGTCCATGGGTTGTAGCTCGATACCCGTGTTGCGTCAGTGCCCGCGCCAACCGGCACACCTTCGGCGAGCATGCGTTTGATCGGTGGTGTGGCTTCAGCGGCCTGCTTGCCGTAGCGGTCGACGAAATACTCACCCTGGAACGCCATGCGATCCTGAATCGCGATGCCACCGCCCAGCGCTTTTACGCGTTCGATGTTCTGCGGGGTGATGGTTTCGGCGTGGTCGAAGAACCACGGCAGACCATTGAACGGAATGTCGCGGTTGACCTTCTCGAACACGTCGAGCATGCGGCTGATCGATTCGTTGTAGGTGGCGTGCAGACGGAACGGCCAGCGCTGCTCGACCAGGTGACGCACCACCGGTTCGAGTTCCTGTTCCATGGTTTGCGGCAGGTCCGGGCGCGGTTCGAGGAAGTCTTCGAAGTCCGCCGCCGAAAACACCAGCATCTCGCCGGCGCCGTTGTGCCGCAGGAAGTCGTCGCCCTGGTGCAACTTTACGCTGCCGGTCCAGTTCTGGAAATCGGTCAGCTCTTCTTTCGGTTTCTGGGTGAACAGGTTGTAGGCGATGCGCACGGTCAGTTGGTCGTCTTTGGCCAACTGCTCGATCACTTGGTAATCGTCCGGGTAGTTCTGGAAACCGCCGCCGGCATCAATCGCGCTGGTCAGGCCGAGGCGATTGAGTTCACGCATGAACTGGCGGGTCGAGTTGACCTGATATTCCAGTGGCAGCTTCGGCCCCTTGGCCAGGGTCGAGTACAGAATCATCGCGTTGGGTTTTGCCACCAGCATGCCGGTCGGGTTGCCGTTGGCATCGCGCACGATCTCGCCACCCGGCGGGTTGGGCGTGTCGCGGGTGTAACCGGCCACACGCAACGCGGCGCGGTTGAGCAAGGCGCGGTCGTACAGGTGCAGGACAAACACCGGGGTGTCCGGCGCGGCCTGGTTGAGTTCTTCAAGGGTCGGCATGCGTTTTTCGGCGAACTGGAATTCGTTCCAGCCGCCGACCACGCGTACCCATTGCGGGGTCGGTGTGCGGTCGGCCTGCTCCTTGAGCATGCGCAGCGCATCGGCCAGCGATGGCACGCCCTCCCAGCGCAGTTCGAGGTTGTAGTTCAAACCACCACGGATCAGGTGCAAGTGCGAGTCATTGAGACCGGGGATGACGCAGCGCCCGTGCATGTCGACCACTTGTGTGGCCGAGCCGCGAAGGGCCATGGCTTGGGTGTCGTTACCGACGACCACGAAGCGACCGTCCTTGATCGCCACGGCGCTGGCCAGCGGTTTGGTTCGGTCTACGGTATGAAATTGGCCATTGAACAGAATCAGATCAGCGTTCATCGCAGTTCCTTCGACAAAAGTGAATGGGGTTCAGCGTGACGGGTGTTCGTCGGGGTCAATGTGTTCATGGGCCTGACTGGCTTCCAGCCACGGCGCGAACAAACGGGTCACGCGGGGCATGAACACGTACACCACTGACACGACGATGGTCAGGGTGATCAGGAACGTGCCCACCACGTAGTTGGAAAGCAGCGGATGCAGCTTGAGCAGCGGCCCCCAGATCAGCGGCACGAGCAAGGTGTGCGGCAGAATCACCAGCAATGTGATGACCGCTTGTTTCCAGCGCGGTGGCGGTGACGCGGCATCGGCCAGTGGGGAGAACCAGAACTCGTTGATCGGTGCGACTTCGGTCTGGTCGCCGTCGGCGAGCATCGGTGCGGCTTCATTGATCAGGGCCTGGCGTTGCTCAGAGTCGAGCCAGCGCTGCATCGCCTCGGTCGAGCAAAACCGCAGCACGCAGGTGAACAGATCCAGCCCGCCATGCTTGCTGCGCATCACATCGACCCCCAGATGCCCGTCGCTGCGCCCCGCCACACTGACGATATTGCGCAACCAGGCCTCATAGGGCTTTTCAAAACCGGCCTTGACCCGATGCTTGACGATCAGCGTGACAATCTCATCGCTCCCGGGTGCATTCTGAAAGGGGCTATCAGGCATAACGCAGCACTCCGGGCAGGCGAACATTGAGCGCCAGCCGTCCCGGCCCGGCGATAAACACAGTGGCAAACACGATCAACAGCAACCAGCCGAACTGCCCTTGGGCCACACTCCATTGCGGATGCACGACCAACAGCGCGACCAGCAGCACAAATAGAATAGGCAAGCAGGCCAATCGCGCCAGGACACCGGCGACGATCAACAGCGGACAGAGGACTTCGGCGAAGATCGCCAGAATCAGCGTGAGGTGGGCACCGAGGTGGAATGGGTCTTCGATCAGTTGCAGTTGCGCGGTGAAGTCCAGCAGCTTGGGCAAACCGTGCACCCACAGCAGAAACAGACCGCCGCTGACCCGTAGAAACAGTAAACCGACGTCGCGCGCCCGTTCGTCGCGTTGCAAGGCATTCATGACCCGACCCTTTAAATGTCATTGAGCTCAATAATGCCAATGCGGGGCGGGGCGAAATTGGATGGATGTGCTCTCTTCTCAGATCGAGCAAAAACCAAAAGGAACTAAAGAGACCTTTCGGAGCTTGCTCGCGAAAGTGCTGTGTCATTCAACGATGATGCTGGCTGATCCGACGTCTTCGCGAGCAAGTCCGCTCCCACAGGGTGTTGTGTCATTTTCAGGAAAGGTGTGCAGCGTCAGGCGGGCGGGATGTCCAGCGATGCCGACATGAACTGACTGATCCTGGATCGCAGCCAGCGCTCGGCCGGGTCGTTGTCATGCACCCCGCTCCAGGCCATCGACAGTTGCGCGGCATCAATCGGGAACGGCGGGTCTTCAGCGCGTAGAGCGCAGCCATCGACCAGCGCGCACGCGGCGTAATCGGGCACGGTGGCGATCATTTCGGTGCCGGCGAGCAACGCGCGCAAGCCGCTGAATTGCGGCACGCCGAGCACCACGCGACGGCAACGGCCGAGCTTGGCCAGATCCAGGTCGATGTTGCCGCTCAAATCGCCAGAGAACGACACCATCGCATGCGGACGCTCGCAGTATTCGTCCAGCGTCATTGGCCCCGGGCGGTCGTCGCCGCGCAGGACTTTGCAAGGGATGTCGCGCAGCTTCTTGCGCTTGGCATTGGCCGGCAGGTCGGTGGTGTAGCTGACGCCGACGGAGATTTCGCCGGAGGCCAGCAACGCCGGCATCAGCAGGTAGTTGGCACGCCGTACGACCACAACGATCCCCGGCGCCTCTTGTTGGAGGTTACGCAACAGCGGCGGAAACAGACCGAATTCGGCGTCGTCCGACAGGCCGATGCGGAACACGTCGCAACTGCTCGCCGGTTCGAACTCCTTGGCCCGGCTGACAGCGCCGGAAATGACGTCCATCGCCGGTTGCAATTCCTTGAGAATGGCCAGGGCGCGGGCGGTCGGCTCCATGGCGCGACCGTTGCGCAGCAGCAGCGGATCATCGAACAGATCACGCAAACGACCAAGCGCCGCGCTCACGGCGGGTTGACCCATGAACAGTTTTTCCGCGACCCGGGTGAGGTTTTTTTCGAACATCAGGGCTTCGAAAATCACCAGCAGGTTCATGTCGACGCGACGCAGATCGTTACGGTTCATGAGCATCTGTTCCTTACTTGGAAGTCTTGTTCAGTCAGGCGCGAGTGCGACTTACTTTACTCGATCAACGGCACTTTGGCGGCGGGTTTGTCAGGGCCTTACATCCCCGACAGCCACTCTGCGTGCCTCCAACATCAGCGGACACGCGGACGCGCCCGGCGTCTTCATCATCTTCGCCGATCTGCCACAGGCTGACTTGCAGCGATGTGCTGAGTTCAACGCTTCGCGGCGCAATTAACAACGTTTAACTCGTCAGCCCTCTGGCCCCGCCCAACAATGAAACCCTCAGCGAAACGTTGTTTTTTTGACCTGGGGGAAAGTGCCGAACGTGCGTTCCCCACCGACACGGACATTGGCCATGGTTCACGTACAACACAGCGTCGCCCTCGCCCCTGCCAGCGAACCTCACGCACCGCGCCTCGGCGGTCTCAGTCCGCAACGCGAACGGCGAGTCAAACAGTTGATTCTCGAGCGTCTGGACGACAGTCTGGAAGTCACGGAACTGGCGCAAGCGTGTTCGCTGTCGCGCAGTCACTTTTCCCGGGCGTTCAAGTGCAGCACCGGGCTTTCACCGCAAGAATGGATCCGCACCCAACGCATCGCCCGCGCCAAGCTTTTGATCCTGCACACCGACTTGAGCCTGACGCAAATCAGCCTGGAATGCGGTTTCTGCGATCAGGCGCACTTCTGTCACATCTTCACCCGCAGCGAGGGGATCAATCCGTTCGCCTGGCGCTGTCGTGAGGCGCAAGGCAGCAAAATCAAACGATCGCAGCCTGCGCCAGTCGCAAGCGTTTGCATCGCTTTGTAGGGTGGGGCTCACGTTTGCGCCATGCGCTGCGCCAAACGCGCGACCCGCTCGCCCAAGTGCGCCGCTGTGCACCGGTCTTCAGGCGGTGGCGCCTGGTCGGGCGTCTGTTCGACATTGGATTGCGACATGGCGCCAAGTGAGCTGCCGAGACGATTCAATTGCCCATCAAAGCATCCGGCCGCTGAACGCGCCGGAAGCAGGTCGAGACCGACCCAGATCATCGAATGTTGCGCGGCAAACACCGCCATTTGCAGCAGCGTGTTGAGCTTGTCGCCACACAGGCTGCCCGAGTTGGTGAACCCGGCGGCGATTTTGTCGCGCCACGGTTTGGCCAGATAGAACGCCGCGCTGGCCTCCATGAATTGCTTGAACCCCGCCGAAGCGCTGCCCATGTAGGTCGGCGCACCGAAGATGATCGCATCGGCGTAATGCAACTCATCCCAATGGGCATCCACTTCCTCTACCGCAATCAACCGACAGGTGCTGCCCAAATGCCGTTCGACGCCTCGCGCCACGGCTTCGGCCATGACCCGCGTGTGCCCATAGCCGCTGTGATAGACAACCACCACGTTGCTCATTGCGCCGTCCTCCGGACGTGTGCATTCCATTGCAGCCAGCAGGCCGGTGCCTGTCGCTGAACTTGTCTGACTGGATTTTTAGGGCTAGACCGGACACAGACGAGTTAATCGTTGTTAATTGTGGCGCGCCTGAAGACGCGGCTTGGAACATGGCAGTCCGTAAAAACGGGGGTTGCGCCGCTTCGCGTTCATCGAGGCCGTCCTTCTGCACGTTGCACGCAGGCAAGAACCTGAGGAATATGTCCCGATACTGCGGATTAGAGGGCTTGCGTGCGCTGTTCTCTTCCTCCGCCCTGCTCGTCACAAAGGCTTCGCACAGTACGGTCAGGATCATAAAAACATTGCAGGAGTGAGCTGTTGATTCTTTCCCCGAATCAGGCCATCGGTTTCGGCCCCTATCGGATCCATCCCGGACAACGGCTGGTGCTTGAGGGCGACCAGCCGTTGCGTCTGGGGCGACGTGCCATGGACATTCTGCTGATCCTGCTGGCGAACGCCGGCGAAGTGGTGAGCAAGCAGCAGTTGATCGCCGAGGTGTGGCCGAACAGTGTTGTGGAAGACATCAACCTGCGGGTGCACATGGCGGCGCTACGCAAAGCCCTTGGCGACGGCCAGGCCGGCCAGCGCTACATCATCACGGTGGCGCAGCGTGGCTACAGTTTTGTCGCGCCGACCCTGCTGGAGTCCATCGGGCAGCGCCCGCTCGCCGATAGCGGCACCCGGCATAACCTGCCGCTGCGCCGCACACGGATGATCGGCCGTCAGCCACTGGTCGACAGCTTGGTGGCCCAACTGCCACGTCAGCGCTGCATCACGTTGGTCGGCCCCGGCGGGATCGGCAAAACCACCGTGGCCCTGCGTGTGGCCGAACAGATGATCGGCCGCTACCAGGACGGTATCCGGCTGCTGGACCTGGCGCCAATCAACGACCCACAAATGATCTGCTCGCACCTGACGACCTTGCTCGACCTGTCGCTGCACGATGGCGAACCGCTTAACAGGTTGATCGAAGGCTTGAGCAAACGGCAAATGTTGCTGGTGATCGACAATTGCGAACACCTGATCGATGCCGTAGCGCTGCTCAGCGAGCACATTTTGCGCGGTGCGCCGCAAGTGCACATTCTGGCCACCAGCCGAGAGAGCCTGCGCGCCGAAGGCGAGTATGTGCAGCGCCTGGAATCCCTGGATTACCCGCCGCCGATTGCGGTGCTCGATCGTGCGCAAGCCTTGAGCTTTTCGGCACTGCAACTGTTTGTCGAACGAGCCCTTGCCGCTCACGAGAGCTTCGAGTTGCAGGATGCCGAGTTGCCTCATGTCATTGAAATCTGCCGACGGCTGGATGGCATTCCGCTTGCACTGGAACTGGCGGCGGCGCAAGTCAGCGAACTGGGGCTGAGCGGTTTGCTGAGCCAATTGCAGGGGCGCCTGCCCGCCTCGCCAGCAGGTAATCAGAGCAGCCTGGAACGCCACCATACCCTGCGCGCGACGCTGGACTGGAGCTTCAATCTGCTCACGCCTTGCGAACAGACTTGCTTGCGACGATTGGGCGTCTTTCGTGGCGGTTTCACACTGGAGTCCGCTGCCGCCGTGATTGTCGGTCAGCACATTGAACCCGACGAGGTCTTTGGCTCCGTCACACAACTGGTCGCCAAATCTCTGCTCAACGTCGAGGTCGGTGATGAAGAGGTGTTCTACCGCTTGCTCGACACCACCCGGCGCTACGCCCTGGAAAAACTCGACCACTGCGCGGAACTTGCCGACACCCGCAAACGCCACGCCGAACGCTGCCTGGCGCTGATGCATCAAGCGCAAAGTGATTGGGAGAGCACCTCGACCGCTTTGTGGATCGAACGCTATGCACGCGGTCTCGAAGACTTGCGTGCTGCGCTGGACTGGAGCCTGAACGGTGCCGGGCCCGATGAAGTGGGGATTTATCTGGCCGCGACCTCGGCACCGTTGTGGCAAGAGTTGTCGCTGCTCAAGGAGTACGGCGGTTACGTGCGTCAGGCGCTGGCCCTGCTCGACAAGGCCGCCGAACCTTGTCCGCGTGTGAAAATCGCTCTGAAACTGGCGCTCGGCAGTGCCTGCTACCACACCTGGGGTGGCACCCCGGAAACCATCGCAGCCTTCGTCGACGCCCGTACGCTGGCGCAAGCACACGACGATATCGCCGGGCAACTGCGGGCGGTGTCAGGACACATGGCGGTCAATCTCAGTTGCGGTCATTACCAGGCAGCGCTGGAGCAGAGCGAGCAGTTCGACCGCATTGGCCTGCATGGCGACCCGCTGCTGTCGCTGAGCATGCACCGGTTGCGGGTGCTGGCCCTGCACTACGCGGGCGACCAGACGCAGGCGCGCATTCATGCCGAGCAGGTGATCGAACGGATGGCACACAGCGGTCACCTCAACCGTTTTACCCACGGTTTTGGCGTGCAGTACGACCAGAGCGTCGCCTCGCTGACAGTGCTCGCCCGTGTGCTGTGGCTGCAAGGTTTCCCGGAGCAAGCCTGGCGCACCGCGCGACAGGCGCTGGATATTGCCGTGCAGATCAACCACGGCACCTCGATCTGTTACACCTTGGCGCTGGCCAGTTGTTTGATTGCTCATTACAACGGTGACCGGCAAAACGCCCGTGCGCTGCTGCATCTGTTGCTGGAGCAGGCACAGAAGCATTCGGTCATGCTGTTCTATACGTGGGCACGGCACTACGCGCAGGTGATCGACGCGGATACCGCTACGCCAATGCCGTTGCAGAGCAGCGGTCTAGTCAGAGAAGTCATGGTGACCCTCGACAGCGGATTTGTTGATGATGCATTGCTTGAACGCGCGCAAAGCGGCGCAGCGGGTTGGAGTACAGCGGAGATTTTGCGCGCTCGCGCGGATCGGTTGTTGGCTGAAGAATCAGGGTGTTCGGGCGGCAATACCCGCCAGGCAGAAGAAGTATTGCAACAGGCACTCTCGATCGCCCAAACCCAGGGCGCCCTGGCTTGGGAACTGCGCAGCGCCACGTCGCTGGCCCAACTGTGGCAACGGCAAAACCGCTGCCGCGAAGCGCTGGATCTGCTGAACCCGATCTACCAACGCTTCACCGAAGGCTACGCCACGCCGGACTTGCGCAAGGTGCGCTCGCTACTCGACGAGCTGAGCAGTCAACTGCGAGTCTGAAGGCCAACGGCTGCGGCTTAGGCTGCGTGCATGGCGGTGTTCGAAATCACTCGACTCACCACTGCGTTCCAGTCGTTCGCGAGCATAACGCCGGGTGGTGTTGAGCATGCGATAGCGCAGCCCGCCGGTGCCCCGCACCACCACCAGCCACGATTTCTGCGCCAACCGCTCAATCATCAAGGCCAGCATCGAGGGCGGCAGTTGTGCGCAACTGATCACACTCAACGCGGCATCAAGGGCAAAAGCCGTCTGGAACACCGACAGTCGGTGCAACACCCGTTGTTCCTGCTTGCTCAGGTGCTGATAACTCCAGTCCAGCGCGGCCGTCAGGGTTTGATGGCGGGGCACGGCGGTGCGCCGACCATGACTGAGCATCTGTAGACAGTTGTCGAGTTGGGCCTGCAACCCGACCATCGCCAAAGCATCGATGTGTGCCGCTGCCAGTTCAATCGCCAGCGGCAAACCATCGAGTCGCCGACAGATGTCACGCACAGCGTTGAGATCCTGTTCGCGCAGCGTAAATCCCTGCTGCCGCGCGCGGGCACGACTGACAAACAACTGCACCGCCGAATAACCCATGACTTCTGCAACACTGTTCAGTGCCGTGGATTTGGGAATGGCCAGCGGCGGCAGTTGTTGCACGGTCTCCAGGCTGGCGTGCAAGGCTTCACGACTGGTCGCAAGAATCGACAGCCTGGGCGCTGCGTCCAATAAGCGTTCAACCAACGCCTTGCAAGCGTCGAGCAGGTGCTCACAGTTATCCAGCACCAGCAAGGTGTGGCGGCGAGATAGCGCGTCGAGATCGGTTTCGAGTGTTTGCAGCAGATGATCGAGCAGCAACGCGGGCTCGTCGATCACAGACAGATCCACCAGCCACACGCCGTCACCAAAATGCTCCAGCAACAACTCTGCCGCGCGCAACGCGACCGTGGTTTTGCCGACGCCCGCCGGGCCGGTCACGGTCATCAGCCGGCACAGCGGCAATTGCCGCACCATGGCGCCCACCAATGAATCGCGACCCGTGACCGGCGTCAGTCGCGCCGGCAAGTTGTGCAGGGGCGCTTGCAGACCTTCGAACACCACTTGCCCGGCGCTGTCACCGTGCACCGGCGCCGCGAAGCGATAGCCGCATTGCGGCACATTGACAATGTAGCGATGCCCCTTCTCACCCTCACCCAATGCTCTGCGCAGCGCCGCGATGTGAACGCGAAGGTTGATTTCCTCAACCACTGACGTCGGCCAGACCCGCGCAATCAACTCTTCCTTTCTGACCACGCGCCCCGCTCGCTCGACCAGCACCTGCAGAATGTCCAGCGCACGCCCGCCCATACGCAGTGGCCGATCCCCTTCCAGGATCAACCGTTGGCGCAAATGAAACGCGTAGGGGCCGAAATACAGCACCGACGCCGGGTTCACATCGTGGCGGTTGTTCATACCCGCTATCTTGGCAGTCCCGGCTGACGGTACAACCACCACACAGGGCGCATCACGGACATACGAGTGCGCGTGACGGACACAATGGCTCTAGCTGAACTGTTCGCGGTACTGCACAGGCGTCAGACCGAGCTTTTCAGCGAACAACAAGCGCATGTGCCGCACGCTGCCGAAACCGCTCTTGTAGGCCACGGTTTTCAATGGCAGGTCACTGGTTTCCAACAGGTTGCGTGCACAGTCGATGCGCGCACTCTGCAGGAATTCCATGGGAGTCATATTGATGTCACGGGCGAAAATCCGCGCGAAGTGCCGCGTACTCATGTTCGCCAAATGGGCCATGCGTTCGACGCTGAAGGCTTCGTCGAGGTGTTCGAGCACGTAATTCTGCACCCGTGTGATCGGGGTTTCCTGGGGCGCCACTGCCGCCATCAATGGGCTGAACTGCGCCTGCCCGCCCTGACGTTTCATCACCACCAGCAACACTTTGGCGACATCCTGAGCCAGCTTCTTGCCGTGATCCTGGGCGACTAACGCCAGCGCAAGGTCGATGCCGGCAGTGACACCCCCCGAGGAAATCAGGTTGCGATCCTCAATGAAAATCTGATCGGTCGCGACGCTCGCCTTCGGGAATGCCTTGATCAGGCGTTCGGTGTAATTCCAGTGCGTGGTGACGCGATAACCGTCGAGCAATCCGGCATGCCCAAGAATGAACGCGCCGGTGCAGATCGAGCCGTAGCGCTCGGCGCGCGGGACGGCCTCTTTTAGCCAAGCGAGCAATGCGGGAGGCTTTTCGTTGTAAGCGCCGGGACCACCGGGCACCAGCAACAAGTCATAGCGCTGCGGTGCGTCTTCGATAGAGCAGTCGGCCAGCACTTGCACACCGTTGGATGCGCGCAGAGGGCCGCGTTCAGTGCCAAGGGTGGTCAATTGATAATGCAGTTGCGGTTTCAAATACCGGTTGGCAACCGAAAACACCTCCAGCGGCCCGGCCATGTCGAGCAGAAGAAAGTCAGGGAACAACACCATTGCCACGGTTTTCATGGGGAGACTTCACTGAGAGCAAAAATGAAAGGCATGAGGCAGAGTGAGCATTATGGCCAAGTACAGCGAAGTCGTTAAAAAAGAATGCGTGAACTGAACCGCAAAACTGTCAACCTGAGAGGGACAGTATTTCAATTTTCATCTACTTATTGCATCGCAAAGTAACCAGTAACCTTCTCCTCACTCGGACGAATTCACGTCCCGCAAGGAGATTTCATCATGCTGACTCTTCGTAAAGCCTCCGATCGTGGCCTCGCTAATCATGGCTGGTTGAAGTCGTTCCACACCTTTTCTTTCGCCAGCTATCGCAACCCGCGTGAACAGGGTTTTTCCGATCTGCTGGTGATCAACGATGACCGTGTTGCCGCCGGCAAAGGCTTCGGCCAGCACCCACATCGCGACATGGAGATCTTTTCCTACGTGCTCGAAGGCGCGCTGGAACATAAAGACACCCTGGGCACAGGCTCAGTGATTCGCCCCGGCGATGTGCAACTGATGAGCGCCGGCAGTGGCGTGGCGCACAGCGAGTTCAACCATTCGGCGACCAAGCCTGTGCACTTCCTGCAAATCTGGATCGTGCCGGACGTCGGCGGCGCCAAACCGCGCTATCAACAGGAGCATTTCAGTGCGCAGAAAAAACGCGGTCGCCTGCAACTGATCATCTCGCCGGATGGCCGTGATGGTTCGCTGACCGTGCGCCAGGATGCGCGAGTCTTCGCCGGGCTGTTCGATGGCAAAGAGAGCGCCACGCTGGATTTGCCGGCCAACCGTTACGCCTATGTGCATGTGGCGCGTGGCAGCGTTGAACTGAACGGCCAGCGGTTGCAGGAAGGTGACGGCGTGCGGGTTCGCGAGGAGCAGGTGCTGACCTTGAGCAATGGCGTGGATGCCGAAGTGCTGGTGTTTGACTTGCGCCCGCAAGAGTTGCCGCAGATGCCATAAACGAGTGTTTAACGCCCACAAAAACGGCCTTCTTTTGAAGGCCGTTTTTTAGGGTGGCGTGATCGGTAATGGCAACATCGCGGGGTTAGGTGGAGGGGTAACCTTGCCTGCTTGAACCGCCGATAGAGTCGTTTGAATCGCTACAAAGACGTTGGCCTGATTGGCGTAATAGGGCGCAACGACTATGCCGACGATGCCAAGAAAATACACCGCGGTTGAAGCCCAATAATTTGCCTTGATCGTAGAGGCCTGTCGGACCGCCTCTTTTGTCTGCGAAATTGCACTCCACTTGACCACCCGTTTGCATTCGACCTGACCACCGATCGCATCGGATTTGACCAGCACGCTTTGTAACCATGATCGGCAGAGAACGGCCAGAAGCGGACACTCGGTCTAGCCAACGAAACCGTTGGCAATTCGAAGTTCAAAATTGTTCTAATCTCCCGTATTGACATATCGATAAATCTCGATACCCTAAGCTTATGGAATTGATCGAAATATTCAAAGCCCTCTCAAACCCTACGCGTCTTGAAATCTTGAAAGGTTTGAAGGATCCCGCAAAGAACTTCCCTCCGCAGGATGAAGGTGACGTTCTCACGGTCGGAGTCTGCGTCAGTAGTATTCAAGAAGGTATCGGACTGTCGCAGTCAACGGTGTCCGGTTATCTTGCCACGTTGCAACGAGTGGGCCTGGTCGAAGTAAGGCGCATCGGTCAGTGGACCTACTACAAACGAAATGAGGCAACCATCAGTGCTCTTGCCGAGATCATTGGGAAAGATCTGTAATTTTTTTACCGCAATATATCTAGATATCTCGATATTCCTTTTTGTAGATACGAGGATTTACTATGAAAGCGATGATACTTAAATCATTTGGCGGTCCTGAATCGTTCGAACTCTGCGACGTGCCCAAGCCCGTGCCACACACGGGACAGGTCCTGGTCCGGGTACACGCAACCTCCATCAATCCACTGGATTACCAGGTTCGACGTGGCGATTATCCCGACCTGGTGCAACTGCCGGCCATTACCGGACACGACGTATCTGGCGTTGTCGAAGAAGTTGGGCCAGGTGTGACGACCTTCGTACCAGGAGACGAAGTCTGGTACACCCCGCAAATATTTGACGGGCCAGGAAGTTATGCCGAGTACCACGTCGCTGCAGAAAGCATTGTCGGGAAGAAGCCTCCCTCGCTGAGCCATCTTGAGGCGGCAAGCCTGACCTTGGTTGGTGGGACGGCGTGGGAAGCACTGGTCGTGCGTGCAGCGCTCAGAGTGGGGGAAAGCATCCTCATACACGGTGGCGCGGGGGGAGTCGGTCATGTGGCGATCCAGCTGGCAAAAGCCATGGGGGCAAGGGTGTACACGACCGTGCGCGAGGCAAACTCCGAGTTCGCACGAAGTTTAGGTGCCGATGTGGTCATCGACTACGAAAAGGAGGATTACGTCGACGCCATCATCCGGGAATCAGGTGGCCGCGGAGTCGATGTCGTGTTTGACACCATCGGCGGCAACACACTGTCGCGTAGCCCCGACGTGCTCGCACAACTTGGCCGCGTGGTCACGATTGTGGACATTGCACTGCCACAAAACGTCGTTCAGGCCTGGGGCAAGAACGCGAGTTATCACTTCGTTTTCACCAGGCAAAACCGCGGCAAGCTTGATGAACTGAGCGCGTTGGTAGCGCGCGGTCAGCTGCGGCCACACGTTGGCGCTGTCTATTCGCTTGCCGACATTGCGCTCGCCCATGCCCGGTTGGAGAGTCCCAACAACGGCATTCAAGGAAAAATCGCGATCGCAGTCGAGCCATAGGCTCATCCCGTAAGTGCGTATTTTTAACCGTTGAACTCACTTAAAGGCACGCCATGATTTATGAAATTGCTTTGCTCCCCGTACACAAAGAACACATTGATAAGTTCAGATGTGCATTTGCCGAGGTCGCTCCTTTGCTCAGCCGCGCAAAGGGCTACGGCGGCCACTTGCTAGCGCAAGGGATCGAAAGCCCCGAGCTGTTCAACCTGATAGTGAGATGGCAATCACTCGAAGATCACACGCCGGGCTTCGAAGCGAGTGAAGACCATCGGCTGTTCATGATGGGCTTAGAGGGATACTTTTCGGAAGAACCGAAGGTCTACCATATTGAGGAGACCGCTTTTAGGACTGACGAACATGATGATCCAAACAATACCGTTGGCATGGGTGCTACCAGCGGCTTAAGAGGCTTGTGGCCTTAAAGCAAATAGCCGTTGTCGGAAACAGACGTTCATGACCGACAACTTTTGTCAAAAATGGACGTTTAGAGTGTCTAGTCCTGAAATGGCTTTACACCTGTTTCACCTAACCACCGGCGCATGCTCGGCCATCAAATCTATTACCCAGTCGATAAATACCCGCACCTTGGCGCTGACATGGCGATTCGGCGGGAATGCCAGATACATCGGCATTGGCGCCATGTGCCAGTCCTCAAATAGCGGCAGCAGCTCACCGCTGACCAGGTGCGGTTTGGCCATGTACTGCGGTAGCCAAAGCATGCCCAGACCAGCCAAGCCGGCGGCGAGGTACGCATTGCCGTCGTCGACCGTCAGTTGCGGGCGGCCCTGGGCCTCGATGCGTTCCTCACCCCGCTGCATCGCGTAGGGCAAGGATTTGCCTGTACGAAACCAGAGGAAGCCAACGGTACTGTGCCTGCCCTCCTCCAGCTCACTGGGGTGCGCCGGCGTACCGAAGCGCTGCAGATAGCCGGGCGCGGCATAGATGCCGAGTTTCAGATCGCCCACATGCCTTGCCACCAGGGACTGATCGATGATCTCGCCGCCGCGCACCACGCAGTCTACGTTATCGCCAATGATGTCGACGATGCGATCGCTCACGCCCACGGTCAGCTGGATTTCCGGGTAGCGTGCAAAGAACCCCGGCAAGGCTGGTATCAGCAGCATTCGCGCCAGCGGACTGGGTACATCCACCCGCAGCCGCCCGCGCGGTGTCATCGAAGCGCTGGACAAGCTGGTCTCGGCGTCGTCCATATCGACCAGTAGCCGGATGACGCGCTCGTAGTAGGCCGCGCCATCGGCGGTGACATTGACCTTGCGTGTGGTGCGGTTGAGCAGGCGCACGCGCAGCCTCGCTTCCAGTTGCTGAACGAGCTGCGTCACGGTGGTCTTGCTCATGTGCAGGGTGGCTGCCGCCTTGGTGAAACTGCCGGTTTCCACCACTCGGGCAAAGGCCTGCATTGCATCGAAACGGTCCATTTCACGCCTCACTCGGGTCTGGATAGTTTGGATTCTACAAACAGTCATGACCAGAGTTGCTTGTTTATTCAGGTTGGTCGTTTTTTTACAGTGGCTTCATCGTAAACAGCGGGCCGCGATGGCCCCGAAGGAGGTATGCAATGACCAGCAAACGTGATGTCGTTTTCCCGCCTGACCGCCATGCACTGTACGAACTCCACCGCTACTCGCCGGCGATTCGCTCCAACGGTTTTCTGTTCGTATCCGGTCAGGTCGGCAGCCGCAAGGATGGCTCGGCCGAGCCGGACCTTGCGGCACAGGTTCGCCTGGCCTTCGCCAACCTCAACGCGATCTTGGCCGAGGCCGGCAGTAGTTTCGAGGATGTGGTCGACACGACCATCTTCATGGTCGACCCCGACTCGAAATTCGAAACTATCTGGGAAGTAGCGGCCGAGTACTGGGGCAAAGCTCCCTACCCGACAGTGACTGCTATCGGCGTGACCTGGTTGTCCGGCTTCGACTTCGAGATCAAAGTGATCGCCAAACTACCCCAATAGAATCGGCTCAGCACTCCTCCGACCGCCAAAGGGAACCCTTTTTTTTCTGGCGCGCCCCTCCGCTCCCTACCGTTCGCTACCTGTTGTCACCGTCCGCTTTTGGCCGGATGCTGCCAGTGGGAAGTTATCGTGATGAATATTTATGGTCGCAGGAGTTCTAGAGTTCGAATCTCTACTTCACCGCCACATTAAGTAAACGCAAATTCCTGATTTTCCTAGAGAAAGTTGGGAGTTTGTGGTTTTTGGTGTCTGAAAAAAAGCCATATGGGACTGAGATGGGACTGGTGCGCTATTTTGGTGCGTAAATTGGTCCGACTGGATGAGTGATCAGTCTTCGCCTTTGACGATATGAACTAGGCTTTTGCGAACCCGAATCCAAGGCCGATTTTCAGTAAGCGTCTGCTCAACACGTCTTGCTTAATGGTCAGCGCTTGTCTGGAAGCAAGAAGTCTACCTCGTAGATACCGCGCGCCGCTCGGATGGCCACTGAGTGTGTGACTGGCCTTAAGTCACTCAGCTCCCATGCGAGCCAGCCGTCTTCAAAATAACTTGCACAGGCCGCTTGCATGTCAGCCAGGACGAATGGGCGCACGGCTTTCACGCGCACAATTGCGACGGCAATACCGTTATCGTCTTCGTCACCATCGTTATGAAGAAACCTCCCGTTTTCGACAATCAGAAGATCCTCGAAAGGATCTAAGTCTGGAAACCAACGACGAACTTCGAGGGTTTTCTCGCCAGAAGCGATTCGACCGCCACTGGGCCGTACAATTGATAAAGCCTTGATGGTTCTCTCCTAACAGTTGGGCGCTTGGAAAATAGTCGCCTTAATGGGATTCCACTTATGCGGCAGCAACTGATCGATTTCACTCGCCCGCTGCGTAGCGACCCTGCAAAGAGCCAGTTCTTGCGCCCAAGAGCCCACGGCCGGATCTGGTTCTCTGCCCAATTATTATCAATGGGTACGGCCCCGTCATCGAGGTAGCGCGACAGCGCTGCCCAGCGTTTCAGGCTGTAATCGAGTGCTCTGCTGATAGCCGAACCTTCGGGCACAACATCGCGCTGGGCGATCATCCAAGCATGCAGCATGTCCATCACTGGTACGGCTTTTTCTTGCCGTATTCGGCGCCGTAAATCCGGTTCCAGGTCGCGGACTTCGCTCTCGATTTCGTAAAGCAACTGGATGTATCGCAAAGCCTGCTCGGCGAGCTGGCTCTTGTTGGTGGCATGCAATTCGAAGAACTTGCGTCGCGCATGGGCCATGCAGCCGATTTCGGTAACGCCAAGTTCGAAGCTTGCCTTGTAACCGCCAAAATCATCACAGACCAGCTTGCCCTTCCAGTCTTGCAGAAAGTTGCGAGCGTGCTCTCCGGCACGGCTGGGGCTGAAGTCGTAAACGACCGCCGCCAAGTCCGAGAACTGGCTGGTGGCGTAGGTCCAAACATAAGAACGGTGGGTTTTCTTCGCACCCGGCGTGAGCATCTGCAATGGTATTTCATCGGCATGGATGACCTGCTGTCCGAGCACTACATCACGCAACGCATCGACCAGAGGCTGTAACTGTACGCCCGTCATGCCAACCCATTGCGCCAAGGTTGAACGTCGAATGGCCAAGCCAGCTCGTCCGAAAATCGACTCTTGCCGGTAAAGCGGAAGATGGTCGGCAAACTTGGCGATCATGACGTGAGCAAGCAGCCCAGCGGTCGGGATGCCCTTATCAATGACCTGTGCCGGAACCGGCGCCTGGATCAGTGTTTCACAGTCATTACAGATCCACTAGCCACGGACATGACGCTCTACGGTAAATACGCCGGGCGTGTAGTCTAACTTTTCGCTGACATCTTCACCGATGCGCTGAGTGCGCAGCCGCATTGGCAGTGAGTATTGTCCGGTTCGTGATGGATCAACGTGCGTGGAAACCCTGCCGGCAATGCAGTGCGCTTGGGCTTTTGCTTTTTCTCGGTCGCCGCTGGCACTGTTTGCAACGCCTGAAGCTCTGCTTCAATCGCCGCGATATCGGTATCGATCAGGTCATTGAGCAGGCTGGCCTGCTCGGGATTCATCTGCTTGCTGCGCTTGGCAAACTTCAATCGCTTGAGCTGCGCGATCTCGTGAGTCAGTTTCTCGATCACCGTTTGGTCTCGGTTGATCTTCTTGCCCATGGTGTCGACTTGCGACAGCAACTGCGCTGCCAAGGCACGCAGTTGGTCGGAGGACATTTGGTCGAGATTGGGCGAAGAAGTCATGCTGCGGATTTTGCCAGAGCAGGCAGTTCGCGGGGATAGACCGATAGCCGAATTGCAGCCGTTAAAGCAGTGTGATCGCGCCGCCGCAACCCACACGTTGCCATGGCAGGCCCACTACCAGAGCTTGAAGTTGCTCGGTGTCCAACTGCATTTCAGCTCCATGACGGATGCTTGGCCAATGGAATTTGCCCTGGTTCAACCGACGAGCAGCCAGCCAGATACCGAAGCCGTCATGTACCAGAACTTTCATGCAAGTAGCGCGGCGGTTGGCAAATAGATAAGCACAGTGCGGCCTCGCCGCACCGAACACCGCGATCACCCTGGCCAACGCGGTTTCGGTGCCCGCTCGCATGTCCATCGGCTCGGTAGCGAGCCAGATGAAGTCGATGCGGATCATCGCAGCAGGTCTCGAAGAAAGGTGGCGCAAGCAGCAGCATTTTCGGTTGGCCAGTTCACTTTGACGGTGCCGCGCGGATGCTGGATCTCGACGTAGATATTCGACGATGTAGCTTGCGAACTTGCTCCGCCCAACTGCATGGGTAACGGAATAAATGCAGGTTGCAGCGCCATGCTTTTCTGCGCGTGCATCCGAATCCATTTGTGGACCAGGTTTGCGTTGAGGCTATGGCCGAGTGCGATGTTGGCAATAGAAGCGCCGGGCTGGGCACACTCTTGAATGACCTGGGCCTTGAAGGATTTTGAATAGGAACGGCGTGTTGGTTGCATGAAATACCCGCTTAAAAGGCTAGAACTGGTGCCCACTTAAATTTAAGTGCACACCATGTCTTGGCCTTGCGAGGTTGGGTAGATGACTTGGCCGGACGCATACGATTTTCATGGCGCATGACTCAGAGTCCAACATTGCTACTGGGGATGCACTGACATTGCTTCTACACAACCAGCATGCCTTGGGAGCCCAATAGAGGAGGTCACCAAGTGGCTTTCAGAGAATGGCGTAGATACTGTCGCCGAGAACGCACTTGTGGCGATGGAAACCTTAGACATAAATGCCAAAGCGATTACAGATGCGATTGCACGACTAAGGCAGTTTTAGGGTGTCGCCCTAGAAGGCAGCGATCGGCTGAAAGCTGGCATTTCGAATGTCGCTTGATTTGACGGGATTTCACTGTAAAAAGGCTGCGGACTTTCAACGAACAACCCGCTTCAAAAAGGTCACAGGGAATGAGATCGATAGAAAATAATCCTCCACAGTTCACTCGTATTCCGCTGGCAGCCATCGGCGTCGGGCTGGGCCTTGCCGTTGCCGTCTATACAACTGGAAAAGGCCCCTTCTTCCTAGATAACTTTGCATACTCCTGGTTACCGCAAGTGGCAGTGCTTTGCATAGCGCTGCTGTGCAAAGCGTCACGAGAATCGCTGGGGGGAATGGCTACTGCCATGGGGCTGTACTTGTTCCTTTTCGACCTCTGGGTCACAGACTCCATGGGGTGGCTTTTCTATTTATTCAGCTTTCCAGGCATCCTCATTGGGGCATTGCTTGGCGTTGTTTTCAGCCCCTCGCGGAAGGTATTCAAGGCGCTGGTAGCGTTTGCGTGGGTGGTTCTCGGTATAGTGGGAAATTTGGCGGTTCTCGCTGTTACGGTCACATAGACTCCTCGCGGTGATGGGCAATATGATATGTACTAACAGGCGGCTTGCAGCCATGGGCAACTGATAGCAAACCGAATCCTGGAAGTGAGTCAGTATTTTATGAACGAAGGTTGGCAAAACGACGATTACCTCATCGTCCTCACGCAGGATGAAAGCTTCGCTGCGATGAAAGCCTACCAATTTGACCATTACAAAAATTCCCTGGCTTTCAATCCGATCCCCTTCCTTGGGTGACCGATACCTTTCCTGGCTCATCTCTCAAAAAGCGAGTGTTGTATGACCGCGAGCTGCAACAACCATGGAGCCCCTCCCCAACACCCACAAGCCAGCGAATTCTGCTCTGGGTGTAGGCCGTTTCGTCAGGCTACGTAGCTTCTCCAAAGCCACTCAGCGCTCACTCATTCTCCTGCGCAAACGCTTCGACAATCTGCTCGATCACGGCCCTTACCCGCGCCGTATGGCGCAAGTCTGCGTGGGTCACCAGCCACACTTCATAGGGTTGTGGGCGATTGCGCGCCGGCCAGAGGTTGACGAGGCCATCACGTTCGCCCATGTAAACAGGGATTTCTCCTACACCCAGGCTCTCCGCAATCGAGCGACGCACCAACAAGCTGGAACTCAGGCTGGCGACGATTCGCCCGCGATGCAACGGCTCGCAGACCAGTGTCATGTCCTTGTTACCCTTTAGATAGGGTTCGTAAACCACCAGGTCATGCCCCTCAAACGCCGTACCTTGCTGAGGGATGCCCTTGGCGTCGACATACGCCTGTGACGCAAACAATCCCACCGGCCAGCGGGCAATCCGCCGAGCGATCAGGTCTGGATTGTCGGGACGGGTGTTGCGCACGGCGATATCCGCCTCGCGCTTGGCCAGGCTGAGGATCTGCGTGGAAGCATCCAGTTGCACGCGCACGTCCGGGTGCAGTTCGTGCAGTCGGGCGATGGCCGGGATCAGGAAATCGATGGCCAGCGAATCGGTGGTGCTGACGCGCACGTTACCGGTCAGGCGATCGTCCAGGCCCTGAATCTGCCGCTCCAGCTCCAGCGCCGAGTGCTCCATTTTTTCGACGCTTTTAAGCGCCGCTTCGCCGACCGCCGTCAACGCGTAACCGTCGGACGTGCGCAAAAACAACGTCGCGCTCAGCGACTTTTCCAACGCCGTGATCCGTCTTCCGACAGTCGCCTGATCCACGCCCAGTACCCGCGCCGCGCCGCGTAACGTCGACTCCCTGCATACCGCGAGAAATACCCGCGCATCGTCCCAATTCATCTTGCCTCCTGATGATGCAAATATGCATCAATACGATGCCAACTCGCTGCACCAGCGCAGCAACAATAGCCGATATCCTGAGCGGCATATACCTCTCAGGATCGCTCCCATGCGTACATCATCCTCAGCGTTACCGATCTTCGCCGGACTCTGCGCCAGCCTGGTCGGCATCGGCCTGGCGCGCTTCGCCTACACGCCGTTGATTCCCTCGCTGATTCAGGCGCAGTGGTTTTCTGCCAACGACGTGGTCTATCTCGGCGCGGCCAATCTGGTCGGTTACCTGATCGGCGCCCTGCTCGGTCGGCCGATAGCTAGGCAACTTGGCAATAAAAACGCCCTGCGACTGATGATGCTGCTGGTCACCGCCGCGTTTTTTGCCTGTGCGTTTCCGTTGTCGGTGGGCTGGTTCTTTGGCTGGCGTTTGCTGTCAGGGATTACCGGTGGCGCGATCATGGTGCTGGTGGCGGCGACCGTCCTGCCCCATGTGCCGGCGTCCCGTAAAGGGCTGGCCAGCGGCGCAATCTTCCTCGGTATCGGCCTGGGGATTGCCGGTTCCGGGACAATCGTGCCGCCGCTGCTGAGCCTGGGCCTGCAGGCCACCTGGTTGGGGCTGGGCGGTTTGTCGTTGTTGCTGACCGCACTGAGCTGGTTTGGCTGGCCCGCCGATTTACCGCATGCGATTGCGACTCACGAGGTTGTGCCGGTTGAGCCAACACCTCACGCCGTCTATTTGCTGTTCGGCCAATATGCGTTCATGGCCGCAGGTTTGGTGCCGGCCATGGTTTTTCTGGTGGATTACGTGGCTCGCGGGCTCGGTGCCGGGGCGCATATGGGTGCACGGGTGTGGGTCATGTATGGCCTGGGCGCGATTGTCGGGCCGGTGAGTTATGGTTTTCTCGCTGATCGACTTGGCGCGCGGACAGGCATCCGGCTGGTATTGATGGTGCAGGTGATTGCGCTGGGGCTGCTGGCGTTTTCCCACACCTTCATGGCCCTGGCCGTGCTGGCGGTGATTATCGGCTCATTCCCACCCGGTATCGTGCCACTGGCCTTGGCCCGTGTGCATGAACTGGTGCCGGATCATCATCGCCAGCAAATCGCCTGGAGCCGCGCCACCGTATCGTTTGCCACGTTTCAGGCGCTGGCCGGGTTTGCCTATTCGGCGTTGTTCAATGCCACAGGTGGCCATCACGCCTGGCTGTTCATGATCGCCGCGGGCGCGATCACGGTGGCAATTTTGCTGGAGCATGCCCCGAAATGGCTACCCTCTTCGCCTAAACCGCGGTTCTGTGAAAATTGAACGGAATCATTACCGGCAGGCCGCGCTCCCATCTATAGAACCTCTGGCAACAGGAATCCAAATGTCCTTACCCAACGAAATGACTCGCATCGAAATCACTGAACCCGGTGGCCCCGATGTTCTGCAAGCCAAACGCGTACCGTTGCCGGTCGCCGCCGAGGGTGAAGTGCTGATCCGCGTTCACGCCGCCGGCATCAACCGGCCAGACGCCTTGCAACGCGCCGGCAAATACCCGATGAAGCCCGGAATGAACCCGATTCCCGGTCTTGAAGTAGCCGGCGAAGTGGTCGCGCTCGGGGCCGGTGTCAGCCAGTTTGAGCTTGGCGACAGCGTTTGCGCGCTGACCAATGGCGGCGGTTACGCCGAATATTGCGCAGTACCGGCCGGCCAGACCCTGCCAATCCCCGCCGGGATTGATTGGGTGCAGGCCGCCGCGATCCCGGAAACCTTTTTTACCGTGTGGGCCAACCTGTTCGGCCTAGGTGGTGCCAGCAGCGGGCAACGTGCGCTGATTCACGGTGGCACCAGCGGTATCGGCACCACCGCGCTGATGCTGTGTCGTGAGTTCGGCATTGAGGCATTTGCCACGGCCGGTAGCGCCGAGAAATGCGCAGTGATCCGTAAGCTGGGCGGTCAGGCAATCAACTATCGCGAAGAGAATTTCGCTGACGTCATCGCCGAGAAAACTGCCGGTCAAGGCGTGAATATCGTTCTCGACATCATGGGCGCCTCCTACCTCAACGCAAACATCAGCGCCCTGGCGATGGATGGACGAGTGGTGATGCTCGGTTTCCTTGGCGGCGCCCGGGCCAATGACATTGATCTGCTGGCAATCCTCGGCAAACGCGCCGTTGTAACGGGTTCTCTGCTGCGCGCACGCACCGCTGCCGAGAAAGCCGCGATCGCCGATCAACTGCGCGAACACGTATGGCCGGTGCTGGCCGACGGACGCTGTCTGCCGATGGTCGACAAGGTCTACTCACTGACCGACGCGGCCAAAGCCCATGCCCACATGGAAGCCGGCGATCACATCGGCAAAATCGTGCTTCGCGTGGACTGAGCCGCCGCAGCATTTTGTAATCGTTGCACACGGGCGATGGTCGAAAATGTCGTGCACAGACCGAGGCATCTGGTAAAAAGCGTTCTTTGTCTGCGCAGTGGTGAACCGTTTAATGTTCCTTTCCTTCATGACCCGCCTGCGACGTCGCCGCTTGGCATTCGCCTGCATGGCCGCGCTTATTATCGGCGTGCCGGCGAGTTGTGCCGTGCTGGAACATACCGAGCGCAAACTGCTGTTTCGCATCGAACCGGGCACGGCGGGTTGGTATCACGGCTTGCCCGGCAGCGTGCAGGAACTCGATCTGCAACCCAAACGTTTCAAGGCCGGGCAAAACATTCATGCCTGGTGGTGGCCTGCAGAACGCAAGAATGCCCCGGCCATCCTCTATCTGCACGGCGTGCGCTGGAACCTCACCGGGCAATTGTTCCGCATCGAGCAACTGCGCGCAGCGGGCTATTCGGTGCTGGCCATCGATTACCGTGGGTTTGGCAAGAGCAAGGGTGATCTGCCGTCCGAAAGCAGTGTTTATGAAGATGCGCGAGTGGCGTGGGAGCGTTTCAAGCTGTTGCAACCGGATCCGAACAAACGCCTGATCTACGGTCACTCCCTCGGCGGTGCCGTGGCAATCGATCTGGCAGCCGAACTCGGACAGGACGCCGCCCGCGATCACACGCCACTGCCCGTGCGCGGACTGGTGATCGAGTCCACGTTCACCTCTCTGGCGGATGTCGCCGCGGCGGTGGCCAATACCTCGCTGCCGGTGCGCTGGCTGCTGTCGCAGAAGTTCGATTCCATCGACAAGATCGCCGAGATTCATATGCCGCTGCTGGTGGTGCATGGCTTGGCCGATGCCTTAGTCCCCCCGCGTTTCAGCGAACAACTGTTCAACGCGGCACAGCAACCCAAACGCTTGCTGCTGGTGCCTGGAGCGACGCACAACAACAGCATGGCGTTGGGCGGGCAACATTATCGCAAGGCTATTGATGCGTTGATGCAAACCCAGCCCGCCCCTCGTATCGCCGGCCCCGCGACTGTGCGCAGCGCACGGGACACCTAACGATAACCACGCGCCTGTAAATCGAACAGTTGCGCGTAATGCCCGGCCGCGGCGATAAGCGCACCGTGGCCACCCTGTTCCAGAATCTTTCCTTGTTGCAGCACGATGATGTGATCGGCATTGCGCACGCTGGAAAAACGATGGGAAATCAGTAAGGTCATGCGCCCTGCCGTGTGCTGGCTGAAATGCTCAAACACCGCGGCTTCCGCCGCCGGGTCCAGGGCCGAGGTTGGCTCATCGAGGATCAGGATGTCGGCATCACGGCGCATATACGCCCGGGACAACGCAATCTTCTGCCATTGCCCCCCGGACAACTCCTGGCCACCGGCAAACCAGCGCCCCAACTGCGTGGCATAACCACGGTCGAGCCTTTCGATGAATGGCGCCGCCATCCCTTCGGCAGCGGCCTCCTTCCAGCGTTGTTGGTCGTTGAACGCCAGCGTATCGCCGACGCCGATGTTTTCCCCGACGCTGAACTGGTAGCGGATGTAATCCTGGAAAATCACGCCAATGCGACGGCGTAACGCGGTTTCCTGCCAATCCTGCAAATCGCTGCCATCGAGCAGAATGCGTCCTTGATCGGGACGGTATAGGCGGGTCAATAACTTGATCAGCGTGGTCTTGCCGGAACCGTTTTCCCCCACCAACGCCAGGCTGTTGCCCGGCACCAGATGCAGGTCAATGCTTTGCAGTGCCGGACGGCTGGCCCCCGGGTAACAGAAACCGACGTTTTCGAAACGCAGACCATCGCCCGGTTGCGCGCCGACGGTCAGGTGACCGGTATCGGCCAGCACCGGTTCAGCGAGGTATTGATAAAGACTCGTCAGGTACAGGCCGTCTTCGTACAGACCACTGATCGCGCTCAGGCTACTGCTCACAGCGCTCTGACCTTGCTTGAACAGCACCAGATACATGGTCATCTGGCCCAGACTGATGTCGCCCTGCACGGCATCGATCACCACCCAGGCGTAGGCCACGTAGAACGCCGCGGTGCCAAGCAATCCAAGACCGAAACCCCAGCCATCACGACGCAGCGTCAAGCGCCGGTCTTCGGCATAGAGTCTGGCGAACGTGTCGCGGTAGCGTTGCAGCAACAGCGGTGCGAAGCCGAACAGTTTGACCTCTTTGATATAGGCCTCGTGGGAAAGAAGCGTCTCGATGTAACTCTGCTGTCGACTCTCCGGCGCGCGACGGGTAAACAGGCGAAACGCATCACCGGAGAAATGCGCCTCGGCGAAAAACACCGGTAGCGCCCCGGCCACCAACAGCACCAAGGCCCACGGCGAAAAGTGCACCAGCAGCACGCCGAAGCTGATCAGCATGATCAGGTTCTGGATCAATCCCAGCGACTTCATGACCAACGCCAATGGCCGCGTCGAGGCTTCGCGGCGCACCCGCACCAGCTTGTCGTAGAACTCGGAGTTCTCGAACTGCACCAGTGAGAGGGTCTGCGCCTTCTCCAGAATCATCGTGTTGACCTTCTGGCCCAACTGCACCCGCAACAGCGACTGCTGCACCGACAGCGCCCGCTGTGTGCCGGACAACAACGCCAATACCCCCGCCTCCATCAGCACATATCGCAACACCGGCCACAGCGGCGCACTGCCGTGCTGCGCGTGCAGCTGCATCGCCGCGACCACGGCATCGACAATGCGCTGGCCCAACCACGCCGCCAGTGCCGGCAGCATTCCGGCAATCAGCGTCGCCAGCACCAGCCCCAGAAACAAACCTCGCGACGTCCCCCAGACCAACCGCAACGCACGCTGCGCTTGGTCGAACAAGAAAGTGACGCGGGAAAATGAAGGCATAGGACGTTGAACCCGGCAGGTGATGACAGTGCGCCATGGTACTCCAGCGCAACGATTGAAATTCATAGTGTGCGAATTCCTCGGCATACTGGCGTGCGCCGAACACCACGAAAAGGACTCAACGTGTTATCTCGCCCCAATGCCCTTTGGCTCTATTACCCTCTCTGCTGGCTCGCGGCTCTGACGCTGCTGCTGCACAGCGCTTTTTATGACTGGAATCTGATGACACCGATCGATGTCGGTGGCACCTTCATGGGCGGCATGGGCGGGCAAATGTTTGTCAGTGCCTGGGTTCTGACCACAGTGGTTTTGTTGATAAGCCTGCTAGTGCGCTTGCCTGGATCGATCCATGCCTGCATCGCCGCAGGGCTTTTGCCACTTGGCATGGGCGCCTGGAGGCTAGTCAACTATCCAGACGATGCAGAACAACGGATCTACAGCATCAGCCCCCATGAAATCGGCAGCGCAATGTTGATCGGCGCAGGCTTGATGCTGTTCGGTCTTTTTTTGCGCTCAAGACTCAAGAAAAGCCACAGCAGCGGCCAGCCGTCCCGCTTCGCAATGATCGGCAGGTCTGTGGTGGCGGTTCTCATAGCCGTTGTTTTTATCGGCGCGCCGATCAAAATTGCCACGCACCTTGAGCTACCCCATTGCGCGTTCAGCAAGGAGGGTCAGCAATTGACCATATGCCTGGGTGACGACGAGCACGTCATCGTCGACTGAGTCGGGACTTGCCCGGGTCTTTTCATTTGAAAAACATCGGGAGAACCCGCTCGATCCCGACGTCAAAACCTCTGCTATGTTTTAACCGCCCATCGTGGAACACGCTGTACAACCACTACTCCACGCCTGACTGCCAGGAACAAAGACATGAAAATCAACCCGTACCTGATCTTCAACGGCGACTGCCGAGAAGCCTTCACTTTTTATCAGCAAGCCCTGAGCGGCGAACTGGAGGCGATGACCTCTTTCGGTGAATCCCCCGCTGCGGAGCACGTTGCAGAAGAACATCGGCACCTGATCATCCACACCTGCCTGAAAGTCGGCGATCAGATGATCATGGCTTCGGACACCACGCCCGACCGCCCGACTCAGGGCATGAGTGGCTGTTCAATTTCCCTGAACGTCGACAGCATTGCCGAAGCCGAGCGGATATTTAACGCGCTGGCCAAGGACGGTCGCGTCGACATGCCGCTGGAAGCGACCTTCTGGGCCGCACGATTTGGCATGTTGGTGGATCGCTTTGGCGTGTCATGGATGGTCAATTGCGATAGCGACAAGTGAGTCTGCGTTTTCCACACCCATGAAAAAGCCCAACCGTTAAGGGTTGGGCTTTTGGCTTAACGCTGTGCCAGTTCATGCCGCACGCATTGTTCATAGTAGGTTTGCTTGATCGCCGCGGGTCTGAGCCGCGAGCTGCTGTTGTAGGTTTGCTCGGTGATGCCCATGGCGGTCATGCGCATCCATGGCTGCTGGAACTTGCGGGCCTGCAAGCGCTTGCGTGCACCGTACAGGGAGATTCCGGACAGTTTCGATTGCTGCGCACCGGCGGCGATATCGGCACCCCAGGTACAGGCAAAGCGATGGTTTTTGCTCAATGCCCTTGCCTGAACCCCCGCGGCAAAGACAGCCAGGGAAAGCGTTGCAACGGTGATGACAATCGTCCGCATGTGGCCAACCTAACCTTTTGAAAAAAAGCGAGTTTGCCGTTCAAAGTGCAATCAGGGGGCCAGCAATTTGCCGCTTTTACCGATTTTTCTACTGCCTTGCTGGACTGATCAGCACAACGGTCGACTCACCGACAGCCCTCATGATGCGTGGCAAACACCCTGGCTGAAAATAATGGGGATGTGGTGAAGCGAGAGCCAGAACAGGCCCTCGCTGTTTGCCGTCAAAGTCAGCGCTTGAGTTTGCGCTTGTTGCGGTATTGGTCGATGACCACCGCGACCACGATGATCAAGCCTTTGATGATGTCCTGAATATAGGCATCGACCCCGACGAACGTGAATCCACTGGCCATCACTCCAAGAATCAATGCACCGATGACGGTGCCGGTGATGCGCCCCACCCCGCCCGCCAGGCTGGTTCCGCCAATGACCGCTGCGGCAATGGCATCCAGCTCATAGGACATGCCCATCCCCGCCTGCCCGGTGGCGGCGCGGGCCGAAGCCACCACGCCCGCCAATCCTGCCAGCAACCCGGCGATGCTGTAGACGATGACCAGATGGCGTTTGACGTTAATACCGGACGTACGCGCCGCCTGCATGTTGCCGCCGATGGCGTAGGTGTATTTGCCGTACTTGGTGTAGCGCAGTGCGATGTGGAAAATCACCGCGACCACCAGAAAGATGATCACCGGCATCGCGCCGTTACCGATGGCCGTGTAGGAGTCCGACAGCATGCTGATCGGCTGGCCTTCGGTGTAGTAACGCGCCAGGCCACGGGCCGAGACCATCATGCCCAAGGTGGCAATGAACGGTGGAATTCCGGTAATGGCGATGATGCTGCCATTGATTGCCCCCGCCAACAGCCCGACGCCGAGCCCGACAATCACCGGAATCCACACCGGCAAGTCGGTCAGCGACGGGAATACCGCCCGAGAGAAATCCGAGGTCTGTGCCAGGCTGGCCGCAATCATCGCCGATAAGGCCAGCACCGATCCCGACGACAGGTCGATGCCGGTGGTGATGATCACCTGGGTTACGCCAATCGCCAGCAGGCCGATGATCGACACTTGCAGAATCATCAGCACCAAACGCTGGGAGTTCATCAGGAAGCTCTGGTCGCGCACGATCCAGCCGAACACTTCGAACACCAGGCCGATACCAATCAGCACCAGGAAGATGCTCAGCTCGGTCGGAAAGCGCCGGCGATTCTTGGCCGGCGCCGCTGCCGGTTTGTTTTCCAGTATCGCGTTCATAACTACTCACCCTTCTATCGCGTCGACGACGCTGGCCGTGCCAGCGTCAGCATTCATTAGTGAACGGCGGACATGCCCGAGGCCAGTTGCATCACTCGCTCCTGAGTCGCTTCGCGGCGGTCGAGGGTGCCCATCAGGTCGCCCTCGTGCATGACCATCACGCGGTCGCTCATGCCGAGCACTTCCGGCAGTTCCGAAGAAATCATGATCACCGCCATGCCTTCGCTGGCGAGATAGGCGATAAGCCGGTAAATCTCGGCCTTGGCGCCGACATCGATACCGCGGGTCGGCTCGTCGAGAATCAGGATGCGCGGATTGGTCATCAGCCACCGCGCCAACAGGGCTTTCTGCTGATTACCACCGGACAAGGTATCGATGCACTGCTCCAGTGACGGGGTTTTCACCCGTAGCTTCTTGCACATGTCTTCGCACAAGGCGCGCAGGGCTTTTTGCTGGATAAATCCGCGGCCGGCGTAATGCGGCAGCACTGCCATTTCCATGTTTTCCAGTACTGACAGGCACGGGAACAGACCGCTGAGCTTGCGATCCTCGGTCAACAGCGCGAAGCCCTTCTCGATTGCCATGTGGGGGTCGCTGATGCGCACCACTTCGCCATCGAGACGAATCTCGCCACTGTCGCTTGGGGTAATGCCGAAAATCGCTTCGGCAACGTTGGTCCGCCCCGAGCCCATCAGCCCGGCGATGCCGAGGATCTCGCCGGCGTGCAGGTCGAAGGAAACATCCTTGAAAATGCCGTCCAGTTTAAGGTCGCGCACCGACAGCAACAGATCGCCGATCGGCTTTTCGCGTACCGGGAACAACTGGCTCAACTCGCGACCGACCATCATCGAAATCAGGCTATCGCTGTCCATGCTGTCGGCCCGTTGCAGGCCTATGTAGGCGCCATCGCGGAACACCGCCACTTCATCGGCGATAGCGAACACTTCGTTCATTTTGTGGGTGATGTAGATAATGCCTTTGCCCTGGCTTTTCAGGTCGGCAATGATCGAAAAGAGGTGGGCAACTTCCTTGTCGGTGATGGCCGAGGTCGGTTCGTCCATGATCAAGATGTCGGAATCGTAGGACACCGCTTTTGCGATCTCGACCATCTGCCGTTCGGCGATGCTCAGGTTGCCGACCTGCTCTTGCGGATCGAGGTTGATCCGCAAGCGTTCGAGCAATTTCGCCGTGCAGCGGTGCATTTCCCGGTGATCGACCATGCGAAAGCCGTTGAGCTGCTCACGGCCGATCCAGATATTTTCGGCGATGCTCATGTGCGGCATCAGGTTGAGTTCCTGGTGGATCATCGCGATCCCGGCCTGAAGCGCTGACAGTGGTGTTTGGAAGACCACCGGCTTGCCCCTCAGGCGCAGTTCACCGGCGTCCGGCTGATAGATGCCGGCAATGATTTTCATCAGGGTGGATTTGCCAGCGCCGTTTTCACCCATCAGGGCCAGCACAGAACCTGGGCGTACCCGAAGCTGCACATCGGCCAAGGCAACCACACCGGGAAATCCCTTGCTGACGTTGACGATCTCCAGCAGGTACGGCTCATCGGCAGGTGTTGCAGTTGGCTGGATACCCACTAACGGGGTGCTCGAAGCAGTCGCTGAAGCGAACATGATCAGGTACTCCATCAGCAAGGTCGCGGTGGCAACCTTGCGTATTTATTGTTGTTATTGAACGGACGGGCTATTTGAACGTGTCGACGTTTTGCGGGGTGATCAAGCGGTATGGCACCCACACGGACTGTTCAACCGGCTCGTTTTTGGCCATTTTCACGGCGGTGTCGATCGAACCGTCGGCCTGTCCCTTGGCGTCCTGAAACACCGAGACGGCCAAGGCGCCCTTCTTCACTGCGTTCAAGCCGTCCGGCGTACCGTCGACACCGGCAATCAGCACGCTACCCTTTTTGACGCCTGCCTGTTGCAGGGCCATGGCCGCGCCAATCGCCATCTCATCGTTGTTGGACACGACCGCGTCAAACTTGCGGCCCTGGGTCAGCCAGTCGTTGACCAGGGTCATGCCTTTATCCCGCGACCAGATACCTGTCTGCTCTTGCTCGATCTTGATGTCCGGGTATTTGGCCAATACTTCTTTGACGCCCTTGGTGCGGTTAGTGGTGGAGTTGTTCGCGAGGTCGCCGAGCAGAATCACGATGTTGCCCTTGCCGCCCATTTTGTCGGCCAGGTACTGCATCTGCATTTCACCGGCCTCCAGATCGTTGGAGGCGACCGTGACGACACCTTTGGGCAGCTTCAGGTCATCGGGGCGGCGGTTGACGTAGACCAGCGGGATACCGGCCTTGACGGCGGCTTCGGTGATTTTACGGGTGGCGGCGGTATCCACCGGATTGACCACGATGGCATCGACCTTCTGGCTGATGAAGTTTTCGACCTGACTCAATTGCTTGACCACGTCGCTGCGGGCGTCTTCGAATTGCAGCTGTACGCCATCGGGATAGGACTTGGCTTTCGTGTCCATGGATTCGCGCAGGTAGGTCAGCCAGGTGTCATCGAATTGGGACATGCTGACGCCGATCTTCATATCGGCGAGCGCCGCGCCACTGGCGAACATCAGCGACAAGGCAAGTGAGGCAAAGCGGATCTTGGTCTTCATGAAAAGTCTTTCTCCACATTCTTGTTGGTTTTATGGATGAGGCGTGACGATTTCAGTAAGCAGGCAAGCGGGAAAAGGGTTTAAACAGGTGGCGAGGCAGGTCGCTGAAAACGACTTTATTGGAAAATAATTTCCATATCAACTCATTTTAGAATTTTATTCTGATTTTATTCCATGGCGCTCGAACAGGCTCAATTCCACCACTTGATGCCGCTCGGCGCTCAGTCGCGCAGCGTCCAGCACGCAAGTGGTCGCCAGTGCATCACGGGCGTCCACAGGCAGTGGGCCACCGCTCTGCAACGCGGTTTGTAGCTGTAAATAGAACTGATTCCAGCAACCGCGCTCGGAGGGCACCCGTTCGCGCACCTCGCCCTGTTCGAACCAGCCCCAGCGGCGATGTTCTTCCACCCCCCAGCGCTCACCTTCGGTTTTTGGCGAAAGCCCGGCGAGTGCCGAGGCTTCTTGCCCGTCCAGACCATCGACGCTGTAACAACCGTGGGTGCCGGTCACCCGAAAGCGCGGGCCGGGGGTGTTTTGCAGGCAACTGCCGCCCAGGTGTGAGGTCACGCCACTGGCATGGGTCAGGGCCATAAAGAAGCCGTTATCGAAGACCTGGCCTTTTTCCAGGTAATCCAGTTCGGCGTAGACCCGTGTCACCGGACCAAACAACAGCAACGCCTGATCGACCAGATGGCTGCCCAAGTCGCGAAGAAAACCACCACCACTGCCGTTGTTCACCGCCAGTGGTGAGTAACGTTCGATCCGCGATTGGAAACGGGTGACTTGGCCCAACGCACCGGATTCGATGAGTTTGCGCACGGTCAGGAAGTCCGAGTCCCAGCGACGGTTCTGATAGACGCTGAGCGGCACGCCTTGGCGCTCGGCCATGGTAATCAGGGTTTGCGCTTGCTGCGCATCAGCGGCAAACGGTTTGTCGCTGACCACCGCCACTCCGTGTTCGATGCCATCAAGCACCAACGCCGGACGGCCCTTGAGCGGCGTGGACACCACCAGCACATCGATCCCGGCCTCCACCAGTTGGCCGATGCTGTCGAACGCTGGCACCCCTGGGTGTTCTGCCGCCAGCAACTGTCGGCGTTCCGGTGAACGGGTGACCACACCCACGAACGTCGCCGCCGGCAAACTGCTGATCAGCGGAGCATGGAAAAACCGGCCGCCATGGCCGTAACCGACAAGTCCGATCCGCATGTGTGCATTCCTTCTTATTGTTATGTAACCGCTCACTGGACACACGCCGTCCTTGTGGCAGCGGGTTTGCTCGCGAAGGCGGCGGACACGTCAATATTGATGTCGGCTGACACAGCGCTTTCGCCAGCAAGCCCGCTCCCACAGGCGATCATCGTTAGCCGTAGAAATGTGGGCGGTCTGGCAGACCGACTTTGACGATCGCCCCGCTGCTCTGCGCCTCGATGCACGCGTCTGCGGCGACGGCAGCGGCGAAGCCATCCCACGCTGACGGGCCACCCACCTGCCCGGCGCGCACGCCATCGATGAATGCCTGCAACTCAACGTCATACGCCGCGATAAACCGATCCTTCCAGTCCATCAGAATCGCGTTGGACAACTTCGCCCCGCTGCGCAACTGCACCTGGGACGGCTCGGGCAACCTGGCGATGCCGGTCTCCCCCACCACTTCGCACTGGATGTCGTAGCCGTATTGGCAGTTGACGAACACTTCCACGTCGATGCGCGTGCCCTTGGCGGTTTCCAGCAGCACGATCTGCGGGTCTCTCAAATGCGCGAGGGCCTTGCTGCTCTTGCGCGGGAACACCACCTGCACCGACACGTAATCGTCGTCGAGCAACCAGCGCAACACGTCCAGTTCATGGATCAGGGTGTCGGTGATCGCCATGTCGGTCTTGTAGTTTTCACCCACGCTCGGGTTGCGATGCGCGCAGTGCAACATCAAGGGCTCACCAATCTGACCGCTGTCGATCACGGCTTTGAGTGCCCGATAACCTTCGTCATAGGGGCGCATGAAACCGACCTGTACCAGGCGTTTACCGTGGGCCACTTCGGCCTCGACGATGTTGCGGCAACCTTGAGCGGTGACCGCCAGCGGCTTCTCGCAGAACACCGGTTTACCCGCCGCAATCGCCGCCAGCACGAACGCTTCATGGCTCGGGCCCCAAGAGGTGACGAGGATTGCTTCGACCTCCGGTGCCTTGATCAGCGCATGGCCGTCGGGATAGACCTCGGCGGTCAGTTTCAAGTCGGAAACGACCTTCGCGGCTTGCTGCAAATTGATGTCGGTTACAGCAACGACCTGGCTATTGAGCAGGGTCTGGCTGCAACGACGGATATGGTCCTGGCCGATCGCCCCGGTACCGATGACGCCGATCCGCAGTGAATGAGAGAGCAATGACATGAAGATTCTCCTGTGAAAATTTGTTGTGGTATCAGGGGCAATCAGTACTGACGGGCCTTGGCCAGTCGTTCATTCAGGGTCTTGGCCACCGCATCGGTGCGGGCACTGGTGGAGACTTGCGCCACGCCGACCCGCCACCACGACAGGTATTTGTGAATCATGGTTTTGGGTAGAACCTTGATATCGATCAGCGTCGACACCGTCTGCAAACGCGCATCGGCCAATGCGCTTCGCAGCTCTTCGACCGTGCTCACTTTGTAGGTCTTGCAACCATAAGCCGCCGCGCTCATGGCGAAATCCACCGGCACGAAACCGCCGTCGAGCTTGCCGGTTCGCGGGTTGCGGAACCGCAACTCAGTGCCGAAGCTGTCCATGCCGTGTTCCATCTGCAGGTTGTTGATGCAACCGAAAGTCATGTTGTCGAACAGCACCACGTTGATCTTGCGGCGCTCCTGGATCGAGGTCGCCAGTTCGGAATGCAGCATCATGTAAGAGCCGTCACCGACCAGCGCATAGACCTCGCGCTCAGGCTCGGCAAGTTTCACGCCCAGTGCGGCATTGACCTCGTAACCCATGCAGGAATAGCCGTACTCGACGTGATAAGTGTTCACGCCCTTGCTGCGCCAACTGCGCTGCAAGTCACCGGGCAGGCTGCCGGCGGCGGCGACGATCACCGCGTCATCGGCCAGGGTTTCATTGAGCACGCCAAGCACACGGCTCTGGGTCAGGCAGGAGCCGGTCAGCTCGATGAATTCGCGCAGCACCGCCGGGTCCATGTGGTCGTTGATTTCCGGGATGAAGTCCTGGCTCTGGTATTCGACCTGATAGAGACGGTCGACTTCCTCGTCCAGTTGCACCTTGGCCTGTCGCGGTTGATCGCCCCACGCAGAACGGTAATCGCCCAAGGCTTGAGCCAGGGCTTGCAAGCCAACTTTGGCGTCCGCCAGCAGTTGCACGCCGTCGAGCTTCAGGGCATCACAAGGACTGATGTTGAGGTTGAGAAATTGCACGTCCGGATGCTGAAACAGGGATTTCGAGGCGGTGGTGAAATCACTGTAGCGGGTGCCGACACCGATGATCAGGTCCGCGTCTTTGGCCAGCAAGTTCGCCGCCAGACAGCCGGTTTCACCGATCCCGCCAACGTTCAGCGGGTGACTGGACACCACCGCACTCTTGCCGGCCTGGGTTTCGGCGAAGGGAATGTCGAAGCGCTCGGCCAACGCCTGCAAGGCGCCATTGGCACCCGAGTATTTGACCCCGCCACCGCAAATGATCAGCGGCTTGCGCTTGCCTTTGAACAGCGCCAGCGCATCACCGAGCATCGCCTCGGTCGCCGGACGACGCTCGATGCGGTGCACGCGTTTTTGCAGGAAGTAATCGGGATAGTCGTAGGCCTCGGCCTGCACGTCTTGCGGCAAGGCCAGGGTCACTGCGCCGGTTTCGGCAGGATCGGTCAGCACACGCATGGCGTGGATCGCCGCCGTCATGAGTTGTTCGGGGCGGTTGATGCGGTCCCAGTATTTGCTCACGGCCTTGAACGCATCGTTGGTGCTGATGCTCAGGTCGTGGAACTGCTCGATCTGTTGCAACACCGGGTCCGGCTGGCGGCAGGCATACACGTCGCCGGGCAACAACAGCAAGGGAATGCGGTTGGCCGTCGCCGTCGCCGCGGCGGTCAGCATGTTGGCTGCACCAGGGCCTACCGATGAAGAGCAAGCGTAGATCTTGCGCCGCTGGTGCTGCTTGGCAAAACCGATGGCCGCGTGGGCCATGCCTTGCTCATTGCGCCCCTGATGGACGATCAGGTCGCCGCTGTCCTGCTCCAGCGCCTGGCCCAGACCCAGCACGTTGCCGTGGCCGAAAATGGTAAAGATCCCGGCCACGAACTTGCTTTGGACCCCATCGACCTCGATGTACTGGTTATCGAGGAATTTCACCAGGGCCTGGGCCATGGTCAGTCTTGTTGTGTTCATCGCCGCACCTTTTATGAAGGCAAATCCAATCTAATGGGGGATTTCCATTAACCTTGAGTTCTTTGCAGGTGATCCATGCTCGCGCCGATCGCCTGCTGGATATCCGCCAGACCATGGACGCTGTCGGCAAAAGGCTCGAACGACAGGTAGCCGCTGTAACCACTGCTGAGCAAGGTGTCGACTTGCGCCGCGTTGCCGAGGATGTCGCCCTCGCCCACCAGCACCCGGTGGCCGTCGCGAATGGTCGCCAACGGCGCCTCGGCATCCTCGACACCAGAGATGTGCACCAGTCCGGTCAGCTCGGGAAAGAATTCATGTTCGCCGGCCAAGTAATGGTGAAAGGTGTCGTGCACCAGACGAAACACATCCAGCCCGCCAATGGCCTTGATCGCGTCCACCGCCGTACGCTTGCGGCGCAGCGAGCACTCTTCGAAACCCAGCGGTTCAATGAAACCGAGGATGCCGTGTTCGCGCAGGATCGGCGCCAGTTCAGTCAACGCCATGCGCAAACCCGAAGCGCGTGCAGCCTCATTACGCGGGTCAGCACGGTCGTTGAGCGGACACATGACCAACCCTTGAGCACCACAATCACGGGCATAAGCAGCCAGCTTCAAGGCCTGTGCACGGCGCTCGTCATTCCACACATCAAACGGATACAGCGCGTTGATCGACAGCACGGTAATGCCTTGGGCGGTGCACAACTCACGGACGCGCTCGGGGGCGGTGCCGTCTTCGATCTCGACGCCTTTAAGGTCGTTGCGAATTTCGATGGCGTCGGCCTTGAGGGCCACCGCCAGGTCGATGAACGCCGGCAGGGACAAGCGTGGGGCGACCATACGGTTCAGGGCGAAACGCAGGGGTTTGCTCATTATTGTTGTTCTCCGCACAGGTGAATCAGTTGGCCGTTGGCATGCTGAATTCCGGGCCGTTGGCGATACTGTCGGGCCAGCGCTGCATCACGCTTTTGTAGCGACTGTAGAAGCGAATGCCCTCCTCGCCGTAAGCATGGTGATCACCAAACAACGAGCGTTTCCAGCCGCCGAAAGAATGCCAGGCCATCGGCACCGGAATCGGCACATTGATGCCGACCATGCCGACCTTGATGGTGCGGGCGAAGGCTCGGGCGATGCCACCGTCGCGGGTGAAACAGGACACGCCGTTGCCGAATTCGTGGGCGTTGATCAACGCGACGGCGCTGGCGAAATCCGGCACCCGCACGATGCCCAGCACCGGGCCGAAAATTTCCTGTTGGTAGATGCTCATTTGCGTCGTGACGTTGTCGAACAGCGTCGCGCCGACGAAGAAGCCGTTCTCGGCGCCCGGCACCTTGAAGTTTCGGCCGTCGACGATCAGTCGTGCGCCCTGAGCCACGCCTTCGTCGATAAACCCTTCGACTTTGGCCTTGTGCTCGGCGGTCACCAACGGCCCCATGTCGCTGTCGCCCTTCAGGCCGTTGCCGACTTTCAACTGATCGATACGCGGCAGCAGTCTGGCAATCAGTGGGTCACCGACATCGCCCACCACCACGGCAATCGAAATCGCCATGCAGCGCTCGCCGGCCGAGCCGTAGGCCGCGCCGATCAGGGCATCTGCCGCTTGATCCAGGTCGGCGTCGGGCATGACGATCATGTGATTTTTCGCCCCGCCCAGTGCCTGCACACGCTTGCCCCGGGAGGTAGCTTGTTGGTGGATGTACTCGGCAATCGGCGTCGAGCCAACAAAGGAAATCGCCTCGATGTCCGGGTGTTGCAGCAACGCGTCCACCGCTGTCTTGTCGCCCTGGACCACGTTGAACACGCCGTCGGGCAAACCGGCTTCGCTCAACAGTCGGGCCATCAGCACGCTGGCGGACGGATCACGCTCGGACGGTTTGAGGATGAAGCAGTTACCGGTGATCAGCGCCAGCGGGATCATCCACAACGGCACCATCACCGGGAAGTTGAACGGCGTGACGCCGGCACACACGCCCAGCGGCTGACGCAGGTTCCAGTTGTCGATGCCGCCGCCGATGTTGTCGCTGAAATCGGTTTTCAGCAGGTTCGGCGCTCCACAGGCGTACTCGACGATCTCGATACCCCGGGTGACTTCGCCCTTGGCGTCCGAAAACACTTTGCCGTGTTCGCGGCTGATGATTTCTGCCAGTTCATCGTGATGCTGGTCGAGCAGTTCCTTGAACTTGAACATCACCCGCGAACGGCGCAGGGATGATTGTTCGGACCAGGCCGGGAAGGCTTTCAGGGCCGAGGCAACAGCTTCGTCTATGGTTTTCTGGCTGGCCAGCCCGACGCGCGCCTGGACGCTGCCGGTGGCCGGGTTGAAAACATTGCTGAAGCGTTCGCTGTGGCTGTCTTGCACTTGACCGTGAATGTAATGGCCGATGACCGGGGCGTCGCTCATGGATCGTGTTCTCCGTGCAGAGGTTGGAATTTGGGCTTTTCAGTTCACAGATCAAGCAGCCAACTGTGCTGCGGATCGTTGTGGAACTGCCAGACGCGTTTCGGGCCGGCCATGACATTCAGGTAATACGACTCATAGCCGTACGGCACACTCACCGGGTGATAACCCTTGGGCACGACAACAAGGTCGCTGTTTTCCACGGCCATGGCCTGATCGATGCTGCGATCGTCGGTGTAGACCCGCTGGAACACGAAGCCCTGGGGCGGGTTGATCTGGTGGTAATAGGTTTCTTCCAGAAAACTCTGGTGCGGCAAATCGTCGGTGTCGTGCTTGTGCGGCGGGTAGCTCGACGAGTGACCCGACGGCGTACGCACTTCCACCACCAGCAGCGAATGGGCCGGTTCGGTGTCCGGCAGAATGTCGCAGACATAACGGGTGTTGGCGCCTTTACCACGCACGCTGCGTTTCATGGAGTCGGGTTGAATCAGCCTTGGGCCGAGGCCATTGCCCGCGGAACCGGGGGCGGCGCACACGGCGATTTGTGCTTCGCTGAGCGCGACCACTTGCGCCTGACTGCCGGGTGGCAAATACGCGGCGAACGGAGATTTGTCTTCGAACACCGACTGACGATCGCCGAGGTTGTCCCAGTCGAACGCGCCCTGCCCCGGCGCTTCGCCCTTGATGCTGACCCGGCCGCTGAGCAGCACCAGGCACAGTTCTTTATCACCGGCAGACACTGGCAGGGTCTTGCCCAGACTCAAGCGGTACGCGGCGAAACCGACGTACTCCAACTCATCTTTACCCAGCTCGACCATGGTCCAGCCACGGGCATTGCTTTTGACCAGCAGGCTCATCATGCAGTCCTCTCGTCGAGCAGCGCGCGCAGGGTGTCGTAGCCTTTTTTGGCGTAGACATAACTCGGCGCCACCGCGGGGTCCTGTTCGGCTTCGACCACCAGCCAGCCTTGGTAATCAGCGGCCAGCAGCACATCGAGCAAGGCGCCGAAGTTGATATCGCCATCGCCGGGCACCGTGAACGTGCCGTTGATGATGCAGTCCGGGAAACTCCACAGGTTGTTGCGCGCCAGTTGCACCACCGGTTTGCGCACGTCCTTGAAATGCACATGGCAGATGCGTTCGATGTGCTTGCCCAGCACCTTCAGGGGTTCGCCGCCCCCCATGTAGCAATGGCCCGAATCGAACAGCAAACCGACCTCACTGCCGGTCAGCGCCATCAGCTTGTCGATGTCGGCCGGGGACTCGACGTAGGCGCCCATGTGATGGTGATAGGCCAGACGAACACCTTGGGACAGGGTGAAGCGTGCCAGTTCGGTGAGTTTGTCGGCGTACTCCTGCCAGGCGTGTTCGGTGTGAAAACGCGGGCGTTCAACCAGCGAAATGTATTGGCCTTGAATGGAGTCGGCGACTTCACCGTACACCAGCACCTTGGCGCCGTTTTTCGCCAACAGTTCGACATGGCTGCCGATGGCGTCGATTTCTTCGGCCACCGAACGGCGGGCCAGACGACTGGAATACCAGCCGGACACCAGCGCCAGGTCGTAGGGACGCAGTACATCGCCGACACCCTTGGCGTCTTTGGGGAACTTGCCGTTGAGTTCGAAACCTTCGTAGCCGATTTCCTTGCCTTCGCTCAATGCGGTGCTCAGCGGCGTCTCGCCCCCGAGGGACGGCAAGTCATCGTTGCTCCAGGAGATCGGGTTGATGCCAATTCGAATAGCGGGCATGGCTGCACCTTTTATTGTTTTTACCTATCTGTAAGACCGACGCTCCCACAGGGGATTTGCGTCAACCCGTCAGGCCCGGGCTGTGCGCCAGGCATCGATCAGTTCGACAAACGTGTCCTGCACCTGGCGGATCAGCGCTTGATCGTCGATTTCACCCGCCATCCACGCGCGGCTCGGCTCTTGGAAAATCGTCCGGCCCACGGCAAAACCACGGCAGGTCTGGCTCTGGCTGGCCTGTTGAAACCCTTTGGCCAGGGCTGCTGTCGGCGCATTCAGCCCCAGCAACACCACGCCTCGGCAATACGGATCACGCGCCTGAATCAGTTCGTCGAGTTGCTTCCACTCCTGGGCGCTCTGCGCTTCGATTTTCCACCAGGCCGGATAAATACCCAGGTTGTAGAGCCGTTTGAGGGCGCGATACAACACGTCTGGATGGGGCGAGGGATGATCAGTGGGTGGGATGATTTCCAGCAGCAGTTCATGACCGCTGACCAGGGATGCCTGATACAAACCCTTGATCTGCGCTTCCTGTTCCAGTCGCAGCAACGGCTCGTCGTCGGGGTGGAATTGCACCAGGCACTTGATGATTTGCTCCTGCGGCCAGGCGATCAGGTTGCTGCCGATGGAGCGACCATGCTCGAAAGCCAATGGACGCGAACCTTGCACTTCCACCGGTCGCGCCACCCACCAGCCACGGCCAGTGGCAGCGTTCAGCGAGTCCTGGCCAAAGCGTTGATCGGCCAGCAGCCCGACATCGGCCTCGATGCCTTGCTTGTGCAAATCAGCTTCGACCCGCTCCACGGCTTTGATAAAGAGTTGCTTGAGTTCGCCAATCGCGCTCAGGTCGCGACCGCCCTTGTGCGCCAGTTCCACCAATTGCCCGCGATGGTCGAAAGCAAAAATGAACAGTTGCTTCCATTGTTTGCGCGGCACGCTGACCTGATGCAGGCGTTGCAACACCCCATCCTGATCCGGCCGGGTAATCGGCAACGGGCTGTTGAACAGATATTCGAGTTCGGCGCGGGTCGGCATGGCCGGGGCGCAAGCGTGGCGTGAAACCACGAGACCACCACAGGCATTGGCCAACTGACAGCAGCGCTCGTCGCTCGCATCCTCCAGCCAACCACTGAGGAAGCCCGACATAAAGGCGTCGCCGGCACCCAGCACATTGAGCACCTCCACGCGCACGCCTGGATAAATGGCGCCGTCTTCGAGACGAGCCGGGATCACGCCATCAATCACCGTGCAACCTTGCGGGCCGAGCTTGACCACCAACGTTGCAGCGCTCAGCCGGCGGACATTGCGTAATGCCGTGAGCAAATCCTCGGAGCCGCCAGCCATCAGAAACTCCTCTTCAGTGCCGACGATCAGGTCAAAACGCGGGAGGATTTTTTGCACGTGCTGACTGACGCTCTGATCGGCGACGAAGCGTGTTTCCCCGTCAGCCTTGCCGGCCAGTCCCCAGAGCACTGGGCGATAGTCGATGTCCAGCACCCGTTTGACGTTGTGTTTCTCGGCATGATCCAGCGCCTGGGTGCTCGCTTTGTAGACGCCATCGGTGGAGAAGTGGGTGCCGGTAATCAGCAAGGCTTTGCTGGAAGCGATGAAGGCTTCGCTGATGTCTTCAGCCCGCAACGCCATGTCGGCGCAGTTTTCGCGGTAGAAGACCAATGGAAAGGTTTCGCGATCCTTGAGGCCCAGCAGGACCATGGCGGTCAGGCGCTCCGGATCGACTTTGATGCCACTGATGTCACAACCTTCGCGGGCCAGGGATTGCACCAGGAAGCGGCCCATATGGTCGTCACCGACCCGGCTCAACATCGCCGACTTGAGGCCCAATCGAGCCGTACCGAAAGCGATGTTGGCGGACGATCCACCGAGGTACTTGGCGAAACTTGAAACATCTTCCAACCGCGCGCCGACTTGCTGCGCATAGAGGTCGACGCCAAGGCGCCCCAGGCAAATCAGATCCAACTGACGTCCACTGGCAAAACGAGTCTGGCCCATGCTGGCTCCTGTTATTTTTATCAGCCTGTGCTCAGGACGATGACCGCGCCGAACACTCTTGGTGGATGCAGACTAAAACGACCGGGACCGAACAATCAATAATTATTCCAAATAATTTTTATGTGGAATATTTTTTCCAACATGCTCCTGTACAAGCGTTCCAGAGGTCGTGGATCGTTTCAGCACGCTGCGCACGACTGCAAGCTCAAGATTTTGTTCTTGCCTACCCTGTAGACTGCGCATTGCAAACCTATTGCCAGGGGACGAGGTGAAAAATCGTCCCTATAAGAACAGCCTGAAGGATTCCCTATGTCCCGCACCGATCAGCCGGCTACGACCGAGAGCACGCTCGAGAGCGATCTCACCAGCCCCCCGATCAATGCCGAGCGTCTGTTGCAGCTGATCACCAATGAATACGACAGCCTGCCGCGCCAGCTCAAACGCATCGCCAGTTACATGAGCCAGCAAAGCGACCGGATCATGGTCGACCGCATCAGCGACATTGCCCGCGAGTGCGAAGTGCACCCGTCGGCCATCGTGCGGTTTTCCCAGCGTTTCGGCTTCAGTGGCTTCAGCGAAATGCAGGCGTTGTTCCGCGAGGCGTATACCCACAAAACCACGCCGGTGCAGAACTACCAGCAGCGCATTCGCAGCATGATCGCCAACAAATCGCAGAAAGCCAGCGGCGGCGACCTGGCGCGCGAGTGCATCAACGCAACCCTGTCGGGCATCGAACGACTGGGAATGGAGCTCGATGACCTGGCCTTCGACAAGGCCGTGGACATGGTGGTGAATGCGGACAACATCTACGTGGTCGGCGTGCGCCGTTCGTTCGCGGTAGCCGATTACCTGGTCTACAACCTGCAACACACCAACAAACGAATCCACCTGGTCTCGGGGCTCGGCGGCAGCTATCGCGAGCAAATGCGCAGCGTGCGCGCCAATGACCTGGTGATCGCTATCAGCTTCACGCCATACGGCAAGGAAACTCAGCATTGCCTGCGTATCGCCCAGCATCAACAGGCGAAAACCCTGATCATCACCGACAGCAATCTCTCGCCCTTGGCCAAGCGCGCCAACACCCTGCTGCTGGTCAACGAAGGCAGTTCATTTGCGTTCCGCTCATTGAGTGCGACCCTGTGCCTGTGCCAGGCGCTGTTTATCGCCGTGGCGTATCGACTGGAGTTGAAGGTCGATGATATTCACGAGCAGGTCGGGTTCGAAGACTGATCCAGGAGCGGCGTTACGGCTGCACGCGTAGCGCCCTCCCTCCCCCATCGCTGGCAGCGGCCGCGCACTCGCTTGTAAATATTTATTCCATTTATTTACAGGAAAGAATAATTATTCTATAAGCTGATTCTCTGAAAACAAGAATTTAGAGGATCCTGCCATGCGCGAACTCGGAATCGGACTGATCGGCACAGGCTTCATGGGCCGCGCCCACGCCTTGGCCTTTCGCAACGTCAGTGGGGCCTTCGAACTGCCCTTCACACTGCGCCTGGCCGCCCTGGCGGACGCCGATCACGTTCGTGCGCAAGCCTGCGCCACTGCCTGGGGCTTTGAGCAGGCCTATGGCGATTGGCAGCCATTGATCGACGATCCCAAAGTAAACCTGATCGCCATCACCACGCCCAACCACCTGCACTACCCGATGGCCATGTCCGCTATCGCCGCAGGCAAGGCTGTGTACTGCGAAAAACCGCTGGCGGTTAACCTTGAACAGGCCAATGCCATGCACCTGGCGGCCAAGCATGCCGGCGTCGTCACCCGTGTCGGCTACAACTACCAGCACAACCCGATCATCGGGCTGGCGCGGGAGTTGATTCAGAGCGGCAGACTGGGCGAGATCATCAGTTTTCAAGGCGAATTCAGCGAAGACTTCATGGCCGATCCCGCGTCCCCCTGGTCATGGCGCTGTGAAGCCGAGCATGCCGGTGGCGCATTAGCGGATCTGGGTAGCCACTTGCTGGGCATGGCGCGCTACCTGCTGGGCAATGTCGAAGCGGTCTGCGCCGACTCCCAGACCGTGCACCGCCAGCGCCCCACCACCGCCGGTAGTCAGCAACAACGCACAATTGCCGTCGACGATCAGACGCATGCATTGCTGCGCTTCGCCAGCGGCGCGCGTGGAACCTTCAGCAGCAGTTGGCTCAAGCATGGCTACAAGAACCACCTGAGCTTCGAGATCAGTGGCACACACGGAACCCTGACGTTCGACCAGGAGCGCTTGAATGAGTTACGCCTGTGCCGTGCAGGCCAGGACGGTTTCCAGCGTTTACTGGCCGGGCCGACCCTGCCCGGTTACGCAGCGTTCAGTCCGGCGCCGGGGCATCAGTTGGGCTACAACGAGTTGAAGACGCTGGAAGTCCATGAGCTGATCATGGCCCTGGCCGGCCAAGGACAAGCCGGCACTGATTTCGAACAAGCACTGGAAGTCGAGCGATTGGCGACAGCCATTCGAATGGCGGCGCGGGAACAGCGCTGGGTCAATGTCGGCGAGGTTTGATGCGGACAAGGGTGGACCCAGGACGGATGCCGGGCGCTGGATCGTGCAGAGATTCTGTCATCCGCGCCCTCAGCGCATACAGGCCGGTTTGCAGCGCAGAGATCACCTCAGTCAGGCCGACGAAGCTCCCGGGGTAAGGGATACTGGTTTTCTCGGTGAGCTGAGCGTTCGCAGTGGATGGATTTCTCATGGGTCCGGTCCTTTGTTACAGCACGGCGTTGGCGATACCGAATGAAATGGCCTCTATGAGGTTGAACGGCAAGAATTTCCGCTGAGGGGAGCGGATTTTGAAGAGTGAATACGCGTTCGAAAATCATGTTTTTTACAATTCTCGTGTCGTTTCCCTTTTTTTTATCGCACTCGAAACGTTTCAGCGCAACCGCTGGAGCTGCAACGGGATGCACCAACCTGTCCAAGGGGCATGGCGCCAGGCCTTGTGGTCTGGGGGTTTATGCGTTTCAAAAAAAATAAAACTTATCGTTAAAAAAATCATGAAACCTCACTGCACGCCGAGCGAAAGCGCGTGATCTCCCAGTTCCATCGACAGACGCAAGCAGTCTGAATAGATGGTCATGCCGTTCACTTCAAACATCGATTGATGTTCCGACTGCACGGCCAGCGTCCTTGATTCCGGCGTCTCGTACATGCTATTGCTAAAAAACGACTAGCCAATTCGCAGGAAGTTATCAAGCCGTATGCATGGAGTCACACACATCAATCGCCAGTCCGGCCCACCGTATGCATCCCTGATTGCGCACTGTGGGCCTTACGTCAAACACTACTTGAATGTAGCCACAGGGTCCGTTATTCAGCGCTCCACACACTCCGCTTCACACTGCCTGCGAACTCGCTTGTCTGGCAGCTACGCCTATAGGCGCCATCGTTACGTCCCTCCGCCTGCCCTTCTGATCGATAGTCACTGAACCGGCGCCACCTCGTTGTGGTTCGTCACGGTGAGTTCTGCTCGCCTGGTTTTTTCTATCTGAATTCATCACTCACTTGAGTGAAACACAAACCGGTCGGCATCCAGCCTCAAACGGCGTCAACTTCGGGTCACGACAGAATGCTGCCGCAGCGCCTCCTGCACGAGGTTGACCGGTTGTGAGCGTTCCCACGTTACAAGGAGCATCAGCCAATGATTTTTTTCCAGGGGAAGAGAATACTCAGCGCCATCTTCGATATGGATGGCACCATGTTTGACACTGAGCGCCTGCGCTTCAGAACCCTCAAACAGGCATCCAACGAAATTTTCGGCAAGCCGCTCAGCGAGCAAACCTTGATCGGCTCACTGGGCCTGAGCGCGAAGAAGGCCGAAGCGCTCGCGAAGGCGCACAACGGTGAAGATTTCCCCTACGCGCAGATCCGCCAGCGGGCCGATGAGCTAGAACTGGAGTACGTGCGTGATCACGGCGTCCCCATCAAAGCGGGCTTGCTGGAGGTGCTGGAGCGGTTGCGCAAATGCGGCCTGACCATGGCAGTCGCCACCTCAAGCCGCCGAGCCATCGCCGAGGAATACCTGATCAATGCCAACGTGCTCAAGTACTTCGACATCACCGTGTGTGGCGATGAAGTCAGCCAGGGCAAGCCCCATCCCGAGATTTTCCTGCGCGCAGCCAGCGCCCTCAATTGCGCGCCTGGCAGTTGCTTCATGGTCGAAGACTCTGAAAACGGACTGCTGTCGGCGATCCGTGCCGAAGGGCAACCGATCCTGATCGAAGACATCAAGCCACCTGCCACTGAGGTCAAAGCCGGCGCGCTCAAGGCTTACGGCAGCATGCACGAGTTTCTCGCCGACATCAGCGAGTGCATTCCCCACTTGGGCACACCTGAACTGAGCGAGCCTTTCCCCCAGGCGCTGAACCAGTTTCGCGTGGGTATTCATGGCTTTGGTGCGATCGGTGGTGGCTACTTGACGCAAGTGTTCTCCCACTGGGACGGCTACACCCGGCCCTGTGAAATCATTGCCGCGACCCGCTCGCGGATGCTGCGCGAGACGGTCGACGCCTTCGGTCGGTTCAGCGTGCGTTACGGTGCCACGTCCTTCGACCAGACCATCGAAAACCTCAGAATGATCGATATGGACGACGCCCAAGCGGTGATCGATATGTATGACGTCGCCGAAATCATTGGCCTCAGCCTGCCGGAGCAAGCCATCCGCAAACAGGCCGGGGTGATCGCCAAGGGACTGCTGCGGCGCTTTGAACGCCGCGGCCGCGAACTAACCATTTTGATCGTGTTGAACAAAGTGGGTGGCGCCGCCTTCGTTCGCCGACACGTCGAAGCGGAATTGGCGCTGCTGTGCTCAGTGGAAATTTGCCAGCAGATCCTGAACAAGACCCACTTTGCCGAAACCGTTGTCAGCCGAATCGTCTCCAAGATCAGCAAAGATGCCCTGCTGCGACAACTGCGAATCAAGTCGCAAATGTTCCAGAACAGCATGGACGAGGAACCGAGCATGGCACCCAGGCTTGCCACTCCGGTACCGGAATACGAACGGCTGATTGGTCGCTTTCGCCCGTTCGCCCAGTCCAGCAGCGCACTTAACCAGATGCATCTGATCCTGTTCAACAGCGAGCCGGATATGCCTCTGTATGTGGAACGCGGCAGCGATCTGCTGGAGCGACTGCGCCAAGTGAAAACCGTAGATGACATTGCCCAGATCCAGGTCATCAAGAATCGCCTTTGGAACGGTCCTCACGCGATTATTGCCTGGTATGCCAGCCTGCTGGGATATTCGTGGGTGGGCCAAGGCATGGGGGACTCGCGTGTAAGCGCTTTGGCCGAGCGGCTGATCCGCCAGGAGGTTGCTCCCGCCTTGTTGGCAGACAATGCGCAGATGAACGAGGCGGTCGCCGCGTTTGCTCAAACCTTTTTGGAGCGCTGCAAGACTTCCTTCAAGGACCCTTGCGCACGTGTAGGCCGCGACCCCCTGCGCAAATTGCAGCGCAACGAGCGCATTCTGAGCAGCATTGATCTCGCCAGAAAACACGGGATCGAAACGCCCGCCCTCGAGTTCGGTGCCGCACTGGCCATTCATTACGCCCTGCGCTCGACCGACAGCAAGGAACAGGAGTGCCTTGGGATAAGGAAGCTTTACGATGAAAGTGGCAGTGTCGAAAAAGTGCTGACGCATACAGGGGACTACAACGGCAGGCCGTATCCAGGACTGGACGGGCTTGATGATGCAGCGCTGGTAGAGTCGATTTCGGAGCATTTTCATCAGCTCCTGGAACCTGACTCGGCTCACTGGGGATGGCCGTTTGAGGCTGGATCGCAGCCGCACGTGTCGTAACTTCGCAGCAGAGGCCTGCACGATTTAACCCTGTCTCTGAGAGCTGCTGTAGCTTTTCGGCCTTTGCAACATAGCCATCTGGCCATCGTTGATGCGTGCAGTTCTCGGGGATGGACGAATGGCGCTTGCAAGGCCGTGCCGGCACCTCGTCTTCCCTTTGTTCGGTGTGCTCTTGGTAAAGGTAAAACCACCATGAAATGGACCGCCCCCCGCAAAATCCTACCGGCCCCGGCGGCTATCAGACTTGATGAGGATACCTTGTCGGTCCTGGAGGACTACCGTATTGCCAAAAAGGCTTGGCTGGATGCATCAGACGACGCGCCGGATATGAAAGAGCTAGAGCACGCGTTTCATTATGCAGCGGCCGAGTTCGCGAGTTGGGTTGACGCCGAGATTGATTTTCAACTGGAACTCGCCGGGCGAACGTTACCAGTACCCAGCGATTCGCCAGGCCCGGGATGCATTCATTGCATGGCGCATGAGCAGGACGTGTGACAACCGAATCCTACTGCCTCAGCATTTCACAGGACGGTACCACGTCAGCCTGACGAGAACCGCCCGAGCCTCTCTGCGAGAGCGCGCTATCGCGGTGTTTCCTTCCACACTCCTGATGGAAAGCGACGGACACAACGGCAACCAAGGGAGCAATGAGTGCGGCCAGAGAAAAACCTTCGCCCCGCTCACCCTGGGTATGCATCCATAAGGATTCATGACCTAAAGCACACGTTTGGTCGACGACTGCGCACAGCTGTGCCGTAGCACAGCTCGAGCGTCTGAGGATGAATATACGTTCATCGAAAACAGGGTTCTATGCGTCTAGTCTGCGGGTTCCGACATAGTGACTACAGGAGTAAACCACCATGTTCTCGCATGAAAGCGTCCCGCTGATCATCATCTTCATCATCATGCTGCTTGGCGTGCTTACCGCCATCCTCCATCCGGTACATGCGTTCATTACCAGAGTTCGGAGGCGCAGAGACAGATCATCCACCGAGACAATTAAAGAGATGGATACGCGCTGAACTATTGCCGAGAAACTCGACTACCTGCTGCGCGGCGCTAGCCAGATGCTGTTCATGGGTAAAACCTGAAGCTTTCAACGGCTTCAAATCATGATCCCCGGCCGCCAGCCACGTCACCTCGATACTCGGTGACAAGGTGTAAGCCTCGACAGCTTCCCGATTGCCAAGCGCATCGCGCTCCCCCTGAACAATCAAAGTCCGCGTCTTCAAAGACGCCAAATGCTCAACCCGAGGTTTCTCCGGCTTCCCCACCGCATAAAACGGATAACCCAAACAGACCAACGCATCGGCACCCAATTCCTCGGCCAATAGACTCGCCATCCGCCCCCCCATCGACTTCCCGCCAATGGCCAAAACCCCAGCGACATGACGTCGCACTTCAACGAACACCTCGCGCCAGCACTCCAGCAATTTCCCCGCAGGATTGGGCGGCCGCTTACCCCCATCAACCCGTCGCTGCGCCATATACGGAAACTCAAAGCGCAACACGTTGACCCCAAGTGCAGCAAGGCGCCGAGCCATGTCCGTCATCCAGTCACTGTCCATCGGCGCACCAGCACCGTGGGCCAGGATCAACGTCGCCGAAGCCTCGCCCGACGCGGCGTCCCACAGCCATCCATGCTCGCGCGCACACTGCGCCCATTGATCCCCGTCAATACTGGCCTTGTGCTGTTTGTCCATGCTTGCCTCGCTTTTAGTCTGCCTATAACTCCAGGCGAAGGATTCGCGGCGATTGTTGCTCGCGCTCACTTCGGCTGAACCGTGGATGGGGAACCATGAACACTTCTATCAGTACCGCCTACAACTACAAGGTGGTCCGCCAATTCGCCATTATGACGGTGGTCTGGGGCATCGTCGGCATGGGCCTCGGGGTTTTTCTCGCCGCCCAATTGGTCTGGCCTGAACTCAACTTCAATTTGCCCTGGACCAGTTTCGGCCGTCTGCGCCCGCTGCACACCAACGCGGTGATCTTCGCCTTCGGTGGCTGCGCGCTGTTCGCCAGTTCGTTCTACTCGGTGCAACGTACCTGCCAGACTCAACTGTTTGCGCCGAAAATCGCCGCGTTCTGCTTCTGGGGCTGGCAACTGGTGATCCTGCTGGCGGCGATCAGCCTGCCGTTGGGTTACACCAGTTCCAAGGAATACGCCGAGCTGGAATGGCCGATCGACATTCTGATCACCATCGTCTGGGTGGCCTACGCCATCGTGTTCTTCGGCACGATCATGCAGCGCAAGACCAAGCACATTTATGTGGGCAACTGGTTCTTCGGTGCGTTCATCATCACCGTGGCAATCCTGCACATCGTCAACAACCTTGAGTTGCCGGTGAGTTTCACCAAGTCCTACTCGGTGTATGCCGGTGCGACCGATGCGATGGTGCAATGGTGGTACGGCCACAACGCCGTGGGCTTTTTCCTCACCGCCGGTTTCCTCGGGATGATGTACTACTTCGTGCCGAAACAGGCCGAGCGCCCGGTGTATTCGTATCGCCTGTCGATCGTGCACTTCTGGGCACTGATCACCCTGTACATTTGGGCCGGCCCGCACCACTTGCACTACACCGCGCTGCCGGACTGGGCACAGTCGCTGGGCATGGTGATGTCACTGATCCTGCTGGCACCGAGCTGGGGCGGGATGATCAACGGCATGATGACCCTCTCGGGCGCATGGCATAAGTTGCGCAGCGACCCGATCCTGCGATTCCTCGTGGTGTCGCTGGCGTTCTACGGCATGTCGACCTTCGAAGGTCCGATGATGGCGATCAAGACCGTCAACGCGCTCTCCCACTACACCGACTGGACCATCGGCCACGTACACGCCGGTGCTCTGGGCTGGGTGGCGATGATTTCCATCGGCGCGCTGTACCACATGATCCCGAAAATCTTCGGCAAAGAGCAGATGCACAGCATCGGCCTGATCAACGCGCATTTCTGGCTCGCAACCATCGGCACCGTGCTCTACATCGCGTCGATGTGGGTCAACGGCATCGCCCAAGGCCTGATGTGGCGTGCCGTGAACGAGGACGGCACGCTGACCTACTCCTTCGTCGAAACCCTGGTGGCCAGCCACCCAGGCTTCGTCGTACGGCTGGTGGGTGGGGCGATCTTCCTCAGCGGCATGTTCCTGATGGCTTACAACACCTGGCGCACCGTGCGGGCCTCACAGCCTGCTGACGTCGTTGCTGCCGCGCAGATGGCCTGAGGAGTCCGCCATGAAACACGAAACGATTGAAAAGAACGTCGGCCTGCTGATGTTGCTCATGGTGTTCGCCGTGAGCATCGGCGGCCTGACCCAGATCGTCCCGCTGTTCTTCCAGGACGTGACCAACAAACCGGTGGAAGGCATGAAGCCCTACACCGCGCTGCAACTGGAAGGCCGCGACATCTACATCCGCGAAGGCTGCGTCGGTTGCCACTCGCAGATGATCCGCCCGTTCCGCGCCGAAACCGAACGCTACGGGCACTACTCGGTAGCCGGTGAGAGCGTGTGGGATCACCCGTTCCTGTGGGGCTCGAAACGCACCGGTCCGGATCTGGCCCGGGTCGGCGCGCGTTACTCGGATGACTGGCACCGCGCGCACTTGTACAACCCGCGCAACGTCGTGCCGGAGTCGAAGATGCCCGCCTACCCGTGGCTGGTCACGCAAGCGGTCGACAGCAGCCACACCGAAACCAAGCTCAAGACCCTGCGCACCCTCGGCGTGCCGTACACCGACAACGATATCAGCGGCGCGGTGGCCAGCCTCAAGGGCAAGACCGAGATGGACGCCCTCGTCTCCTACCTGCAAGTGCTCGGCACTGCAATCAAGAGCAAGAGGTGAGCCATGGTCATTGAAATGAGCACAGGCCTCATACGTGGCCTCGGCACGGTCGTGGTGTTCGTCGCCTTCGTCGGCCTGACCTTGTGGGTTTTCAATCGCAAGCGCACCCCGGAGTTTGCCGAAGCACGTCTGCTGCCGTTCGCCGACGAGCCGCAACCCGACACTACCCCCGCATCTGAACCAAGGAGTACCCGGCCATGACCACCTTCTGGAGTACGTGGATCTGCGTACTGACCATCGGCAGCCTGATCGGCCTGACCTGGCTGCTGATCGGCACGCGTCGGGGCGAGACCAAGGGCAGCGTCGACCAGACCATGGGCCACAGCTTCGACGGCATCGAGGAGTACGACAACCCGCTGCCGCAGTGGTGGTTCATGCTGTTCGCCGGCACGCTGGTGTTTTCCGTGGGCTATCTGATCCTGTATCCGGGCCTGGGTAACTGGAAAGGCATCCTGCCCGGTTACGAGGACGGCTGGACCGGCGTGCACGAGTGGGAAAAGGAAATGAGCAAGGCTGACGCCAGGTTCGGACCGATCTTCGCCAGGTTCGCCGCCATGCCGCTGGAAGAAGTGGCAAAAGACCCACAGGCGCTGAAAATGGGTGGCCGTCTGTTCGCCTCCAACTGCTCGGTCTGCCACGGCTCGGATGCCAAAGGCGCGTTCGGCTTCCCCAACCTGGCCGACAGCGACTGGCGCTGGGGCGGCGACGCCGACACCATCAAGACCACCATCATGGGTGGGCGGATGGCGGCGATGCCGGCCTGGGGCGAAGTGCTCGGTGAAGCGGGTGTGAAAAACGTTGCCGCGTATGTGCGTCACGATCTGGCCGGCCTGCCTTTGCCCGCCGACAGCAAGGCCGACCTGCAAGCCGGACAGCAAACGTTCAGCACCACTTGCGTCGCCTGCCATGGGGCAACCGGCCACGGCACTGAAGCCATGGGGGCGCCGAATCTGACGCACCCGGCCGGATTTATCTATGGCACCAGCCTGACCCAGCTCGAACAGACCATCCGCCATGGTCGCCAAGGTCATATGCCAGCGCAGAATGAGCTGCTGGGTAACGATAAAGTGCAATTACTGGCTGCTTATGTGTACAGCCTCAGCCACAAATTGAATACAGAAAAACTTATTACTGAAGACAATAAGCAGTAGTTATTGACTACACCGCTGCCGCATGTTTCTCAGTGCGGCAGTTTCCCGCCCCTTTGCGACGCATTGTCGCACCCCTTGATACCCTCTCCTTTCGGTTCCCCTGATTCGGGTCTACGCTTGCTCGATGCGGACTGGCCCGTGCTGGTTCCAGGTCGACCTGAGCGATGTGTTCGATGAATCGGCTGACAAACGCGCCGCAAAGGCCGGTAGATACCGGCTGTCGCGCCGATTGCCGTTCATCAGCCGAACCGGCAGTTTTAACACACCTCGTTACAAGTGATCTGAACCCCTCGCTTTTTTTGTCTGCTGCGACATTTTGTCCGAGGCCAATTTTGTCCTTACGCGGCGTATGGAAAGGCCGCAGAATCAGCGTTGGAAAGCATTGACCCAGGTCATGGCGCGTTGCAATGACCCCTTGCTCTCTGCATACTTGCGGCCGATTTTAATCCTAATAAAACACCTAAACCGTGGAACCTTAGAATGAGCACAGCAATCAGTCCGACTGCTTATAACTATAAGGTAGTCCGCCAGTTCGCCATCATGACGGTGGTCTGGGGGATCCTTGGCATGGGGCTCGGTGTCTTCATCGCCTCGCAACTGGTCTGGCCGGAATTGAACTTCGGTCTGCCGTGGACGAGCTTTGGACGCCTGCGCCCGTTGCACACAAACCTGGTGATTTTTGCCTTCGGTGGATGTGCACTGTTTGCCACTTCCTACTATGTCGTGCAGCGAACCTGCCAGACGCGACTGATTTCCGACAGCCTCGCCGCCTTCACCTTCTGGGGCTGGCAAGCGGTGATCGTCGGCGCGATCATTACCTTGCCGCTGGGTTACACCACCACCAAGGAATACGCGGAACTGGAATGGCCGCTGGCTATTCTCCTGGCCATTGTCTGGGTCACCTACGGTCTGGTGTTCTTCGGCACCATCACCAAGCGCAAAACCAAGCACATCTACGTCGGTAACTGGTTCTACGGCGCTTTCATCGTCGTCACCGCGATGCTGCACATCGTCAACCACGCCTCGCTGCCGGTCAGCTTCTTCAAGTCCTACTCGGCCTACTCCGGCGCGACCGACGCGATGATCCAGTGGTGGTACGGCCACAACGCCGTGGGTTTCTTCCTGACCACTGGCTTCCTGGGGATGATGTACTACTTCGTGCCTAAACAGGCCGAACGTCCGATCTACTCCTATCGCCTGTCGATCGTGCACTTCTGGGCACTGATCACCCTGTACATCTGGGCCGGCCCGCACCACCTGCACTACACCGCACTGCCGGATTGGGCACAGTCGCTGGGCATGGCAATGTCGATCATCCTGCTGGCACCGAGCTGGGGCGGCATGATCAACGGCATGATGACCCTGTCGGGCGCCTGGCATAAATTGCGCACCGACCCGATCCTGCGCTTCCTCGTGGTATCGCTGGCGTTCTACGGCATGTCGACCTTCGAAGGGCCGATGATGGCGATCAAGACCGTCAACTCGCTCTCGCACTACACCGACTGGACCATCGGCCACGTACACGCCGGCGCTCTGGGCTGGGTGGCCATGATCTCGATCGGTGCGATCTACCACATGATCCCGAAACTGTTCGGCCGTGCGCAGATGCACAGTGTCGGCCTGATCAACGCGCACTTCTGGCTCGCAACCATTGGTACCGTGCTGTACATCGCGTCGATGTGGGTCAACGGCATCACTCAAGGCCTGATGTGGCGGGCAATCAACGACGACGGCACCCTCACCTACTCGTTCGTTGAAGCGCTGCAAGCCAGCCACCCTGGCTACATCGTCCGTGCCCTGGGCGGTGCATTCTTCGCCAGCGGCATGTTCCTGATGGCTTACAACGTCTGGCGCACCGTGCGCGCCTCGAACCCGGCTGAAGCCGAAGCCGCCGCCCAGATCGCTGTCGTTGGAGCTCACTGATGAAGCATGAAGCTGTCGAGAAGAATATTGGCCTGCTGGCCTTCTTCATGGTCATCGCCGTCAGCGTCGGTGGCCTGACCCAAATCGTTCCGCTGTTTTTCCAGGACGTGACCAACAAGCCGGTCGAGGGCATGAAGCCACGTTCGGCGCTGGAACTGGAAGGCCGCGATATCTATATCGCCAACGGTTGTGTCGGCTGCCACTCGCAGATGATCCGTCCGTTTCGCGCCGAAACCGAACGCTATGGCCACTACTCGGTCGCTGGTGAAAGCGTCTGGGATCACCCGTTCCTGTGGGGTTCCAAACGTACCGGCCCGGACCTGGCCCGTGTGGGTGGTCGCTACTCCGATGACTGGCAGCGTGCGCACTTGTACAACCCGCGCAACGTAGTGCCTGAGTCGAAAATGCCGGCTTACCCGTTCCTCGTGGAAAACAAGCTCGACGGCAAAGACACGGCCAAGAAAATGGAAGTGTTGCGCACACTCGGCGTCCCTTACACCGACGAAGACATCGCCGGTGCAAAAGATGCCGTGAAGGGCAAAACCGAAATGGACGCGCTGGTGGCCTATCTGCAAGGCCTGGGCACCATCATCAAAAGCAAACGGTGAATTGGATGGATATCGGGATGATTCGTGGCCTGGGCACCGTTGTCGTGATGGTGGCCTTCATCGGTCTGGCCTTGTGGGTATTCAGCCCCAAGCGCAAGTCGGAGTTTGAAGACGCGACCTTGCTGCCTTTTGCGGATGATCCCGAAGCCATCAAGCACGTCGAGCAAGCTTCTAGGAGTAACAAAGAATGACTACATTCTGGAGTCTGTACGTCACAGTCCTCAGTCTCGGTACGATCTTTTCCCTGACCTGGCTGCTGCTGTCGACCCGCAAGGGCCAGCGCAGCGAACAGACGGACGAGACGGTCGGGCACTCCTTCGACGGGATCGAGGAGTACGACAACCCACTGCCGAAATGGTGGTTCATGCTGTTCGTGGGCACCATCATTTTTGCCTTGGGTTACCTGGTGCTGTATCCGGGTCTGGGTAACTGGAAAGGCCTGCTGCCAGGCTATAACTACCTCGATAACGACAAGCAGACCGCGTTCGCCAACGGCCAGACCGGCTGGACCGGCGTCCACGAGTGGGAAAAGGAAATGGCTCGCTCGGACGCCAAGTTCGGTCCGATCTTCGCCAAGTTTGCTGCCATGCCGATCGAAGAAGTCGCCAAGGATCCGCAAGCCCTGAAGATGGGCGGCCGCCTGTTCGCCTCCAACTGCTCGGTTTGCCACGGTTCCGACGCCAAAGGCGCTTACGGTTTCCCGAACCTCACCGACGCCGACTGGCGCTGGGGCGGCGAGCCGGAAACCATCAAGACCACCATCATGGGCGGTCGTCACGCGGTGATGCCGGCCTGGGCCGAAGTGATCGGCGAGCAAGGCGTTGCCGACGTGGCAGCCTATGTGGTGACGCAACTCGATGGCCGCAAGCTGCCGCAAGACGCCAAGGCTGACCCGGTCAACGGCCAGAAACTGTTCGCCGTCAACTGCGTGGCTTGCCACGGCCCGGAAGGCAAAGGCACCCCGGCCATGGGCGCGCCTAACCTGACCCACCCGGGCGCGTTCATCTACGGCTCGAGCTTCGCGCAACTCCAACAAACCATCCGTTACGGCCGTCAGGGCCAGATGCCGGCGCAGGAACAACTGCAAGGCAACGACAAGGTTCACCTGCTGGCGGCTTACGTTTACAGCCTGTCCCACGGTGAAAAAATGCCGGAAGCCGAGGCGCAGTAAGGCCGACGCTTGATGCAAAGGAAGGCCCGGCCAATGACAATTGGCCGGGCCTTTTTCATGGACGGCTGGCCCAGATGGATTTCACCGCCACCGTGTCGATGAGCGTGCGCTCCTGCCATTGATTGTCCTTCACCAGATAAATCTGCAACTGCTTGCGATCCTCGGTAAAACGGGTGATCAAGTAGGTCTGCTGAGACGTGGCGCCACTCAGATACATCGGCACATCTCCCACCCAGTAAGAGTCACCGCCGTCCCGGTGTAAATGACCGGCGAATATTGCTGTGACCTGATACTTGACGATCATGTCGCGAAAGCGTTTTTGCTGCGCACTGTCGCCCTTCATCTTCAACGGCTTGTGCATATTTATGATAATGGCGTACCCCTGAGCTCTCGCCAGACGCAGGTCAACCTCAAGCCAGTCCAGTGCACTATTGATCTCGAACGTCGTCGGGTTCAGGAAATGAGCAATCCGGGTCGTGTACGTCGGCTCATTGTTGAGTTGAACCATGTGGACGTCACCGATGGTCTTTGAATAAGCGAGACTTCCTGAATACGTATTACCCCAAAAACCTTGCGCGGACCTCACATCAAAGTTATCCACCCTGTTTTCATGATGTTTTCTGAATTCAACAATACTGCCCGCCGCACAGCTGTTACTGAAACAATCATCCACATTGTTTTCATAGTCATGATTACCCAAACCATACAGATACTCACCACCGAAGTGCTTAGCCAGCACCTCTTTCATATAGGAGCGCTGCCAGTCATGACCGAACGCGGTGATATCTCCGTTGATCATCAATGGCACTTTCGCCTGCCCACCCTGAGCATTTCGAAAAGCGGCAATACTTGCCAACTGAGTTTCCACCAGCCACTTCGAACGCTTTGTAAACGCCTCATCAGATTCAGGCGCCCCGCTGTCTGTCTTGTCTGTCCAGGGATACTGCGTATCCGATGCAAACACCATATATTTAGGCGCAGGCTCCACAGAATAAGCCGAGACTACCGACAACAACAAACACACACCCAGAATAAAAGCCGCAACTTTACTACCCGTCATCATATTTAACTTCCATTCAATAACTTATGCTGACGACCTCATGTCGCCAGCCACCAACTTATTCGAAAGACAATAAAATCTCAAACACACAAACCTGATTAATTAATCACTCTTGTTTCCAAGCTTCTAAAAAACAACCAGGACTAACAATTAAAAAGCAATCAACGATCAGCCGCAGGGGCTTGCGAAACTTGCAATCAGAAAGCGTTCACGATTTGAGGCAAATGCTCAATAGACTCAATCTTCATCGGTCTGTAACTTTTCTTTCCGTCTGCCGATGGTTCGTCAGACCACCCCCTATACCGCTGCATATCAAGGAAGAAAGCCATGCGAGAATCCGATGTTGATTGTGTGCAATCCCACGAAGATTTCACTTTTGCCGACCCGGGTATCAAACCCGACACTCCGCTCCCCGATGCCAGCGGCGACGCCACCGCTGGCCATGAGGTGAAAAAACCCAAAGACGGCGGGCTTGAAAGTCTCGGCGGCGGCAGGCTGGACTGATGCCTGCGGATTGCCTGCCGAGACGATGCATGGGACTCACTCGCCCGAGCGATTCTCATGCATCGTCTATAGTCAATTGATCTGGATCAGGACTTGTTACATCTGCTACACCATTTACAGCCCGCCCCCAACGCGACCAAAGGTCGCACCCGTTAGACGGCGTGACAGGCGTATCATTGCGCCACTGCAACGCCCTTTCCGACCCCGGCCGGCACGTATCGACCGAGGCATTTTTCCACTGCCGTGGGATGCAATGATGAGCAACCAGATTCCGGTACACGACGTCACGCCACCGAGCAAAAACGCGAACAACAGCGTTGATCTTTACGCCTCACGAGAAAAAATCTACACCCGTGCTTTTACCGGTTTGTTCCGCAATCTGCGGATGATGGGCGGTGCCGCCCTGTTCCTGCTGTATTTCGGCACGGTGTGGCTGAACTGGGGTGGCCATCAGGCCGTGTGGTGGAACCTGCCGGAGCGCAAGTTCTTCATCTTCGGCGCCACCTTCTGGCCACAGGACTTCATTCTCCTTTCAGGCCTGCTGATCATTGCCGCGTTCGGCCTGTTCTTCATCACCGTGTATGCCGGCCGAGTCTGGTGCGGCTACACCTGTCCGCAAAGCGTGTGGACGTGGATTTTCATGTGGTGCGAAAAGGTCACCGAAGGCGACCGCAACCAGCGCATCAAGCTCGACAAGGCGCCGATGAGCGGCAACAAACTCCTGCGCAAACTCGCCAAACACTCGCTTTGGCTGCTGATCGGTTTCGTCACAGGCATGACCTTCGTGGGTTACTTTTCGCCGATCCGCGAACTGGTCTTCGAGTTTTTCACCGGACAAGCCGATGGCTGGTCGTACTTCTGGGTCGGCTTCTTCACCCTCGCCACCTACGGCAACGCCGGCTGGCTGCGCGAACAGGTGTGCATCTACATGTGCCCGTACGCTCGCTTCCAGAGCGTGATGTTCGACAAGGACACACTGATCGTTTCCTACGATCCGCGTCGTGGCGAAAGCCGTGGCCCGCGCAAAAAAGGCGCCGACTACAAGGCTCAGGGCCTGGGCGACTGCATCGACTGCACCATGTGCGTTCAGGTCTGCCCGACCGGTATCGACATCCGCGACGGCCTGCAAATCGAATGCATCGGCTGCGCCGCATGTATCGACGCCTGCGACAGCATCATGGACAAGATGGATTACCCGCGCGGCCTGATCAGCTACACCACCGAACACAACCTGTCGGGCCAGAAAACCCATAAACTGCGGCCACGCCTGATCGGCTATGCCGTGGTGTTGCTGGCGATGATCAGCCTGTTGGTGACTGCGTTTGTCATGCGTTCACTGGTCGGTTTCGATGTCAGCAAAGACCGCGTGCTGTATCGCGAGAACGCCGAAGGCCGGATAGAAAACGTCTACAGCCTGAAGATCATGAACAAGGATCAGCGCGACCACACCTACGTGCTGGAAGCCGCTGGCTTGCCGGATCTGCGCCTGCAAGGCAAACGTGAAATCAAGGTCGCGGCCGGGGATATTTTCAGCATGCCGGTCGAGCTGTCGAGCGCACCGGAACAACTGCCGTCGAGCACCAACGAGGTCAAATTCATCCTCAAGGATGCTGATGACAACAGCGTCCACGTTGAAGCCAAGAGCCGATTCATCGGCCCACAAATCCGTTAAGAGAACTGAACATGCCCGCAGCAAACGCCGCAAGTCCCTGGTACAAGCACCTCTGGCCATGGATCATCATCGCGATTCTGGCCTGTTCGGTGACGCTGACCCTGTCCATGGTGACCATCGCGGTGAACAACCCGGACAACCTGGTCAACGACAACTACTACGAGGCAGGCAAAGGCATCAACCGCTCACTGGATCGCGAACTGCTCGCACAGCACCTGAAGATGCGCGCCGCTGTGCATCTGGATGATCTGACCGGTGAAGTCGAAGTGCGCTTGAGCGGCGACAGCCAGCCCAGGACACTTGAGCTGAACCTGATCTCGCCGACCCAACCGGAGAAGGATCGCAAGATCGTCCTGACCCGCAGCGAAACTGAAGCGGGCCGCTACATCGGCCAGTTGAGCGACAAGGTCGACGGCCGCCGGTTTGTCGAATTGCTGGGATCGCAGGATGATCACATCTGGCGCATGTTCGAAGAAGAGCGGGTCAGCCATGACACGGACCTGCTGCTCGGTGACGAACCGCTCCAGGGCGCCGAAGACCTGAAGAAGTAACGCCGCGCTTCGCGCAAACCCGCTCCCACGGTGGATATCCAGTATCCACCGTGGGAGCGGGTTTGCTCGCGAAGAGGCCCGACCGGACGACATCGATTACGCCGCATTAATGAAAACCTGATGACCACCCCGATCCCCTGCTACCACTGCGCCCTGCCCGTCCCGTCCGGCAGTCGCTTCACCGCCGTTGTACTCGGGGAACCCCGTGAGTTCTGCTGCCCGGGCTGTCAGGCTGTGGCCGAAGCCATCGTTGCCGGTGGTCTGCAAAGCTACTACCAGCACCGCAGCGAAGCCTCGGCCAACCCCGAAGCGCTGCCGGTGCAATTGGTCGATGAGTTGGCGCTGTACGACCGCGCCGATGTCCAGCAACCTTTTGTGCGCCACGAAGGCGAACTGGCCGAAACCACGCTGCTGATGGAAGGCATCAGTTGCGCCGCCTGCGGCTGGCTGATCGAGAAACATCTGCGCACGCTTGGGGCGGTCGCCGAAGCCCGACTGAATCTGTCCAACCATCGACTTCACGTTCGCTGGGCGGATGGGCAATTGCCGCTGAGCCGATTGCTCGCCGAACTGCGCCACATCGGTTACGCCGCCCACCCGTATCAGGCCGACCGTGCCAGCGAACAAATAGCCAGCGAAAACCGCCTCGCCCTGCGCCAATTGGGCGTGGCCGGGCTGCTATGGTTCCAGGCGATGATGGCAACCATGGCGACCTGGCCGGAATTCAACATCGACCTGAGCCCCGAACTGCACACCATCCTGCGCTGGGTCGCGCTGTTTCTGACCACGCCGATCGTGTTCTACAGTTGCGCGCCGTTCTTCAAGGGCGCGATGCGTGACTTGCGAACGCGCCACCTGACCATGGATGTTTCGGTGTCGCTAGCGATCGGCAGCGCCTACATGGCCGGGATCTGGACGGCGATCACCGGCGTCGGCGAGTTGTATTTCGATGCGGTCGGCATGTTTGCGCTGTTTCTGCTCGCCGGGCGCTATCTGGAGCGTCGCGCGCGGGAGCGAACCGCCGCTGCGACCGCACAGTTGGTCAACCTGTTGCCCGCCTCGTGCCTGCGCCTTGATGAGGCCGGCCAGAGCGAGCGCATCCTGCTCAGCGAGCTGCGCCTGGGCGATCACGTGCTGGTGCCACCGGGCTCGACCCTGCCGGCGGACGGCAAGATCCTCGATGGCCAGTCGAGCATCGACGAATCACTGCTGACCGGCGAATACCTGCCACAACCGCGCACGCCGGGCGATGCCGTCACAGCGGGCACCCTGAACGTTGAGGGTGCGTTAACCGTGCAAGTGCTCGCGCTAGGACAGGACACGCGACTGTCGGCCATCGTCCGTTTGCTCGACCGCGCCCAGACCGAAAAACCACGACTGGCGGAAATCGCCGACCGCGCCGCGCAATGGTTCTTGCTGTTGTCGCTGATCGCCGCTGCTGCCATTGGCCTGCTGTGGTGGGAGCTGGATTCGTCACGCGCATTCTGGATCGTCCTCGCGATGCTGGTGGCGACCTGCCCCTGCGCGCTATCGCTGGCAACACCGACCGCCCTCACCGCCGCCACCGGCACGTTGCACAAACTCGGCTTGCTGCTGACCCGCGGCCATGTGCTGGAAGGCCTGAACCAGATCGACACGGTGATTTTCGACAAGACGGGCACCCTCACCGAAGGCCGACTGGTATTGCGCTCGATTCGCCCACTGGGCGCACTGGACAGCGATCAATGCCTGAGCCTCGCCGCTGCGTTGGAGAACCGTTCGGAACACCCGATTGCCCGCGCGTTCGGCCGTGCGCCGCTGGCGGCCGAAGAGGTCCACAGCACGCCAGGGCTTGGCCTCGAAGGCTTGGTCGGCGAACAACGCTTGCGCATCGGTCAGGCGGAATTTGTCTGCGCCCTTAGCGGCGCCACTGCGCCTGCGATGCCGAATGAACCCGGGCAATGGCTGCTGCTCGGCGACACGCAGCGGCCGCTGGCCTGGTTCGTCCTCGATGACCGTTTGCGCGACGATGCACCGGCCCTGCTCGCCGCCTGCAAGGCGCGTGGCTGGCGCACATTGCTGTTGTCCGGCGACAGTTCGCCGATGGTCGCAAGTGTTGCCGCAGAACTGGGCATCGAAGAGGCCCGTGGCGGTCTGCGCCCGGACGACAAACTGCAAGTGCTGCACCAGTTGCACCGGGAAGGTCGCAAAGTCTTGATGCTCGGTGACGGCGTCAACGATGTGCCAGTGCTGGCGGCTGCCGACATCAGCGTGGCCATGGGCTCGGCCACTGACCTGGCGAAAACCAGCGCCGATGCCGTGTTGCTGTCCAATCGGCTCGACGCACTGGTGCAAGCCTTCACACTGGCGCGACGCACCCGCCGGGTAATCATCGAGAACCTGCTATGGGCGGCGCTGTACAATGGCTTCATGTTGCCGTTCGCCGCCCTCGGCTGGATCACCCCGGTGTGGGCCGCGGTTGGCATGTCGATCAGTTCGTTGACTGTGGTGCTCAACGCCCTGCGCCTGACTCGCCTGCCGAGCGCGCCGGCCGCCCGCACCGCGTCAGAAACCCGCCCGCTGCCGGCCTGAGCCGCAAGGGCATGGAGTATAGATGCCAGCTCTCTACGTGATGATCCCGGCCGCCCTGCTGATCGTGGCCATCGCCGTGTACATTTTCTTCTGGGCAGTGGACAGCGGTCAGTACGACGACCTCGACGGTCCGGCCCACAGCATTCTGTTCGACGATCAGGACCCCAACCACACCGCTGCGGTGGACGAAGCCAACGCAACCAAACCGGACGACAAGGCGCCGCCCCATGCTTGAATTGGCGCCTCTGCTGGTGTCGGCGCTGATCCTCGGCTTGCTCGGTGGCGGCCATTGCCTGGGAATGTGCGGCGGTTTGATGGGCGCGCTGACGCTGGCAATCCCCAAGGAACAACGCAGCCGACGCTTTCGTCTGCTGCTGGCCTACAACCTGGGTCGAATCCTCAGTTACGCCACCGCCGGATTGCTGATCGGCCTCGCCGGTTGGGCAGTGGCGAACAGCCCGGCCGCGCTGTTCATGCGCGTGCTGGCCGGTTTGCTGTTGATTGCCATGGGCTTGTATCTGGCCGGCTGGTGGAGCGGACTGACCCGCATCGAAAGCCTCGGTCGCGGCTTGTGGCGCTACATTCAACCGGTAGCCAACCGCTTGCTACCGGTGTCGAGCCTGCCCCGCGCCTTATTGCTCGGTGCGCTATGGGGCTGGCTGCCCTGCGGACTGGTTTACAGCACGCTGTTGTGGTCGGCGAGCCAGGGCAATGCGCTGGACAGTGCCTTGTTGATGCTCGCATTCGGGCTGGGTACCTGGCCGGTGCTGCTCGCAACCGGCCTCGCCGCCGAGCGCGTCACAGCGTTGTTGCGCAAACGCAGCGTACGCATGACCGGCGGGGTTTTAGTGATGCTGTTCGGCATCTGGACCCTGCCCGGCCCTCATCAACACTGGTTGATGGGGCATTGAGTCGGCGGCGCAACCTTCGCGGGTAAGCCCGCACCCGCCACACATATCTCCCCGTTGATGCAAATCAACATGCCTGCGCGCGCCCTCCCCTAGACTCGCCAACACTGCCAGCCTACCCGGGGGAATGCCCGCATGCTCGACGCCATTCGTTGGGACACAGATCTGATCCGCCGCTACGACTTGGCGGGGCCGCGCTACACCTCGTACCCGACGGCCGTGCAATTCAACAGTCAGGTCGGCACCTTCGACCTGTTCCACGCCCTGCGCGACAGCCGCAAGGCGCTACGCCCCTTGTCGTTGTATGTGCATGTGCCGTTCTGCGCGAACATTTGCTACTACTGCGCCTGCAACAAGGTGATCACCAAGGATCGTGGCCGAGCGCTGCCTTACCTGCAACGCCTGGAGCAGGAAATCCAGCTGATCGCCTGCCACCTCGACCCGGCGCAGAAAGTCGAGCAGTTGCACTTCGGCGGCGGTACCCCGACCTTCCTCAGCCACGACGAACTGCGCCAACTGATGGCGCATCTGCGCAAACACTTCAATCTGCTGGATGACGACTCCGGCGATTACGGCATCGAAATCGATCCGCGTGAAGCCGACTGGTCGACCATGGGCTTGCTGCGTGAGCTGGGGTTCAACCGGGTCAGCATTGGCCTGCAAGACCTTGATCCGGCGGTACAGCGGGCGGTTAATCGCCTGCAAAGCCTGGAAGAAACCCGCGCCGTGATCGACGCGGCGCGCACGCTGCAATTTCGTTCGATCAATATTGACCTGATTTATGGCTTGCCCAAACAGACCCCCGACAACTTCGCCCGCACGGTCGAGGAAGTCATCAGCCTGCAGCCGGATCGACTCTCGGTATTCAACTACGCACACCTGCCGGAACGCTTCATGCCGCAGCGGCGGATCAACAGCAATGAACTGCCGACCCCGACGCAAAAACTGCACATGCTCCAGCGCACCATCGAGCAACTGACCGCCGCCGGTTACCGCTACATCGGCATGGACCACTTCGCCCTGCCCGACGATGAACTGGCGGTCGCTCAGGAAGAACAAACCCTGCAACGCAACTTCCAGGGCTACACCACCCACGGTCATTGCGACTTGATTGGCCTGGGCGTATCGGCCATCAGCCAGATCGGCGATCTGTATTGCCAGAACAGCAGTGATCTCAACGAATACCAAAACACCCTCGCCGCCGCGCAATTGGCGACCAGTCGGGGCCTGGTGTGCAACGCCGATGATCGGCTGCGACGCGCAGTGATTCAGCAACTGATCTGCAATTTCAGCCTGGAATTCGCCGAGATCGAGCAGCAGTTCAACATCGATTTTCAGGGGTATTTCGGCGCGCTGTGGCCGCAACTGCAAGGCATGGCCAACGATGGCCTGATCACGCTTGGTCGCGAGCGTATTGAGGTTTTACCGGCCGGACGGCTGTTGGTGCGCTCGGTGTGCATGGTATTTGACGCCTACCTTGAACAGCAGAACCGCCAGCGTTTTTCCCGGGTGATCTGAACTGTTATTGCTTACGCAGACGCTTTGAAACCGATGGTTCAGGATTCACTCGATAGCACCTCGACTGTCGCGTGCCCTGCGGCTTTATGCCCGCAGGGCAATCTCTTCACAAGCTGGCCTGAATGTCCTCCCGTGAGTTACCCTTACGGCTTATGTGTGTTTTCCCACAAGGATTAAAGAAATGTCCGAGCCAGTTAAACTGCGCGCTCACACCCAGGCTCATTGCAAGGATTGCAGCCTGGCCCCTCTGTGCCTGCCACTTTCTCTGAATCTGGAAGACATGGATGCGCTGGACGACATCGTTAAACGCGGCCGCCCGTTGAAAAAGGGTGAGTTCCTGTTCCGCCAAGGCGACACGTTCGATTCCGTTTATGCAGTACGCTCCGGCGCCCTGAAGACTTTCAGCCTGAGCGATACCGGCGAAGAGCAACTCACCGGCTTCCACCTGCCCAGCGAACTGGTCGGCCTGTCCGGCATGGACACCGAAAAACACCCGGTTTCCGCCCAGGCCCTGGAAACCACCTCGGTCTGCGAAATCCCTTTCGAACGCCTCGACGAACTGGCCCTGCAATTGCCGCAACTGCGCCGCCAGTTGATGCGCGTGATGAGCCGCGAAATTCGCGACGACCAGCAAATGATGTTGCTGCTGTCGAAGAAGACTGCCGACGAGCGTATTGCGACCTTCCTGGTCAACCTGTCCGCCCGCTTCCGCGCTCGCGGTTTCTCGGCCAACCAGTTCCGCTTGAGCATGTCGCGCAATGAAATCGGCAACTACCTGGGGCTGGCGGTAGAAACCGTGTCCCGGGTGTTCACCCGCTTCCAGCAAAACGAACTGATTGCCGCCGAGGGCAAAGAAATTCATATCCTCGACCCGATTCAGCTGTGTGCGCTGGCGGGTGGCTCGCTCGAGGGCTGATCTCGATCCGCGGTTGAGCGAAGCGTTTCAGCCGCGGGTATACTGCGCCGTTTGCAGCCCTGCCAGGACACTTCGACGATGGTCTTCGACTCCTTCGACATCAAATCCCTGATCCGCCCCGTAATCGACTTCCCGAAACCGGGCGTGATCTTTCGTGACATCACCCCCCTCTTCCAGTCGCCAACGGCCCTGCGCCTGGTGATGGACAGCTTCGCTCACCGCTATGTCGAAGCCGACTTCACCCACATCGGCGCGATGGATGCCCGTGGTTTTTTGATCGGTTCGGTATTGGCCTATCAGTTGAACAAGCCGCTGGTGCTGTTCCGCAAGCAAGGCAAACTGCCGGCGGACGTGCTGGCCGAGGGTTACGCGACCGAGTACGGTGAAGCGTTCCTTGAAGTGCACGCCGACAGCCTGTGTGAGGGCGATTCGGTGGTGATGTTTGATGATTTGATTGCCACCGGCGGAACGCTGATTGCCGCGGCCAATCTGATTCGCCGGATGGGCGCTCGGGTGCATGAGGCGGCGGCGATCATTGATCTGCCGGAGCTCGGTGGTTCGCAGCGTCTGGAAGACATGGGGATCCCGACATTCTGCCTGACGCAGTTTGCCCTGACCGATAAGTAAGTAGCGCCTGTACTGATGCCTTCGCGGGCAGGCCCGCTCCCACAGTGATTTCGGTCGTTCACAAATCTTGTGTACACCGGGAACTGGCTTGCCCGCGCAGAGGCAGTAGCCTCAGCTACCCTTCAAAGCCCCATCTGCTTGCTGATGATCTCGTTCATCACCTCCCGCGTCCCGCCGCCAATCGACAGGATGCGGTTATCCCGATACAGCCGCTCCACCAGACTCTCGCGCATGTAACCCAGCCCGCCGAGAATCTGCACCGCTTCGGTGGTGATTCGGTCCGAGGTGTCCGTGGCAAAGTTCTTCGCCATGGAAATCTCCTTGATGACACTCTGCCCCGCCGCCATTTTCGCCGCTTGCCGATAGGTGAACTCCCGCGACACTTCCAGCGCCGTCGCCATCTCGGCGAGCCGGTGCTTGATCACCTGGAATTTGCCGATCGGTTTGCCGAATGCCTCACGCTCGCGTGCCCACTTCAGGCTCTCTTCCAGCGCCAACTGTGAAGTCATGTTGGCCATCAGCGCCAACGCCAGCCGCTCGCTCTGGAAGTTGCCCATGATGCAGGCGAAGCCCATGTTCTCGGCACCGATCAAGTTGTCGACAGGCACCCGGCAATCGTCGAAGAACAACTCCGCCGTGTCCGACGCCCACCAGCCCATTTTCTTCAACTGGCGGCCGACGGTGAATCCGGGCGTTTGCTTCTCGATCAGCAACAGGCTGATGCCAGCAAAACCCGGCGCGCCGGTGCGAACCGCGACGGTATAGAAATCGGCGCGCACGCCACTGGTGATAAAGGTTTTACTGCCGCTGACCCGGTAGAAATCACCGTCACGCACGGCGCGGGTTTGCAGGTTGGCAACGTCAGAGCCGCCGCCGGGCTCGGTAACGGCCAGCGCACTGATTTTCTCGCCACGGAGCACCGGCGGCACCACGCGATCGCGCACGTGGGGACGCGCCCATTTGACGATCGGCGGCAGGCCGATATCGAGCGAACCCAGCCCCGCCACCAGGCCGCCAGCACCGCAGCGCATCAATTCCTCACTGGCGGCAACCTTGGCGAACACATCGCCTTCATGGCTGCCACCCAGTGCTTCGGGGTAGCCGATACCAAGGATCCCCGCTGCACCGGCCTTCAGATACAACTCACGGGGGAAGCTTTCGGCTTCTTCCCACTCATTGATGTCCGGCAGGATTTCACGCTCCACGAAACGTCTGACGCTGTCGCGAACCAATTGGTGGCTGGGGTCGAAGTATTCCTGGAAGGCAGGCATCGGCAAACTCCACGGAAGGGTTGACCGACGTTAACCGAGCGCTTGCTTGGTTTTCAACAAGATTGTTTGATTCAGACAGACCGAGGCGCGCCATTGGCGAGCAAGCCCGCTGCCACATGGGATTTGTAGCGTATACAAAACCATTGTGGCAGCGGGCTTGCTCGCGAAGGCCTCAGATCAGGCAACACAACTATCAGAGAGAGATCGGCTTACGCCCGGCAAACGAGTGTGCAAGGGTACCGCCATCCACCAGCTCCAGCTCACCCCCCAGCGGTACACCGTGGGCAATCCGCGAGGCGATCAAGCCTTTATTGTTCAGCAACTGCGCGATGTAATGCGCCGTCGCTTCACCTTCCACCGTCGGGTTGGTGGCCAGGATCACCTCGGCAAAAGTGCCCGCCTCTTCGATCCGCGCCATCAACTGCGGAATACCGATTGCCTCAGGCCCGAGGCCGTCCAGCGGCGACAGGTGACCTTTGAGCACAAAGTAACGCCCACGGAACCCGGTCTGCTCGACCGCATAGACATCCATCGGCCCTTCCACCACGCACAACAGCGTGTCATCGCGGCGCGTATCGGCGCATTGCGGGCACAGATCGTCTTCGGTCAGCGTGCGGCACTGACGGCAGTGACCGACCCCTTCCATGGCCTGACTCAGGGATTGAGCCAGACGCAGACCGCCGCTGCGGTCACGCTCGAGCAACTGCAACGCCATGCGCTGGGCGGTTTTCTGACCCACACCCGGCAGAACGCGCAGGGAATCGATCAGTTGGCGAATCAAAGGGCTGAAGCTCATGGGTAAAAAGTCCGACAAAACAACGAGACGCGGTTTATACCCGCGCCTCTGGCCAGCGTCAAATACTCAGTCCTGGGCGACCCGCACCACCAGTTTGCCGAAGTTGCGCCCCTCCAGCAGACCGATAAACGCATCGGGTGCCTGCTCCAGGCCTTCGACCACGTCTTCACGGAATTTCACCTTGCCCTCACGCACCCACGGCACCATGTGGCTGATGAATTCCGGCTGACGATCACCGTAGTCATCGAACACGATAAAGCCCTGAATCCGCACACGCTTGGTCAACAGGGTGCGTTGCAGCATCGGCAGGCGATCCGGGCCTTGCGGGGCTTCATGAGCGTTGTAGCCCGCGATCAGACCACACAGCGGAATGCGTGCCTTGGGATTGAGCAATGGCACCACGGCCTCGAACACATGACCGCCGACATTCTCGTAATAGACATCGATACCATCGGGACAGGCCTTCGCCAGTTGCTCGGCGAAATCCGCAGCCTTGTGATCGACGCAGGCGTCGAATCCCAGCACCTCCACCACGTATTTGCACTTTTCGGCGCCGCCAGCCACACCGACCGCGCGCAGGCCTTTGATCTTCGCCACTTGGCCGACCACTGAGCCGACCGCCCCGGACGCCGCCGCGACCACCAGCGTCTCCCCAGCCTTTGGCTGACCGATATCCATCAGGCCCATGTACGCGGTCAACCCCGGCATACCCAGCACACCGAGGGCCATTGAGGGGCTCGGCAACCCTGCCGGAATCGGAATGATATTGCGCCCGTCGCTGATGCTGTGACTCTGCCAACCGGTCGCGCCAACGACCAGATCACCGGTGTGGAATTTGGGGTGGGTCGAGCGTTCGACTCGGCTGACCGCACCACCGGTCATCACTTCACCGATTTCCACCGGCGCGGCGTAGGACGGAGCGTCGCTCATGCGCCCGCGCATGTACGGATCAAGCGACAGGTACAGGGTTTTCAGCAACACCTGCCCGTCTTCAAGCTCTGGCAAGGCTTCGCGCTCAAGGCGAAAATTTTCCGGGGTCGGCGCACCGACCGGGCGTGAGGCCAGGACGACACGTTGATTGAGGGTGAGAGGGTCGGACATGTCAGCGTCTCCTGTGAATGATGAATTCGGCGGTATAGGGAGCAGACCGTGGGTGGCGGTGATGGGTTCGATGTTTATTCGGACCGACCGAGTCGACTTCTTCGCGAGCCTGCTCGCGAAGGCGTCAGCCCTGCCAATGCAAAACAATCAGCCAGAAACAAAAATGCCAGGCGCAATGCCTGGCACTTTGTGTAGCTCATCTGTCGCGCAATGGCGAATCAGAATGGCAGTTTCATGCCCGCTGGCAGGTTCATGCCGGCGGTCATGCCGCCCATTTTTTCCTGGCTGCTGGCTTCGATCTTGCGCACGGCGTCATTGACGGCGGCAGCCACCACGGCTTCCAGCATCTCTTTGTCGTCTTCGCTCAGGCCTTCAACCAGGCTTGGGTCGATGCTCACGCTTTTGACGTCGTGACGACCGGTCATCACCACGGTGACCATATCGCCGCCGGCCTTGCCGGTGACTTCGGCGTTGGCCAGTTCTTCCTGCATCTTGGCCATTTTTTCCTGCATCTGCTGCGCCTGCTTCATCAGGCCGGCCATGCCACCTTTCATCATGGGAATCACCTCAAAAGTACTTGGATCAAAACAGCGCCCGGCCTTGGAGAACGAGCGCCTTCAGTTATTAGCCTTGGGCGACCAAGGCGTCGACGGGTTCAATAGTATCGTGTCGCACCACTGCGCCGAACTGCTGAACCATCTGCTGGATGAACGGATCGCCGTGGATCGACTCCTCCGCTTCGCGCTGACGGTTGGCACGGCGACGGGACGCGGCCTGGGCCGGGGTTTCCTGCTCGGGCTTGATCAGTTCGATGGTCAGGCTCAGCGTGCGACCGTGGAACTGGTTCAACGCATCGTTGAGACGACGCTGTTGAGTGGCGTTGAACAAGGCGCTGTGAGCCGGGTCCAGGTGCATCAGCCACTGATCGCCATCAACCGCGATCAGCGTGCAGTTGGCGGCGATGCTGCCCGTCATGCCGGAGATCGGCAGTTTCGGGAACAGTTCCAGCCATTGCAACGCCAGACCGGTGGCCGGCATCGCTGCGGGCTCCGGCTCGGGTTCCGGGGCCGGTTCTGCGGCATGCTCGCTCGCCAGTTCGTCGAGATAGCTGTATGCCGAATCCATGTCCGGCTCGATGTAGTCCTCGTCCAGCGGCGGCTCGTCATCCGTGTCCATGCCCGGCGTGGCGGCATCGACGTCGGCGACCGACGGCTCGGGAATCGGTGCGGCGGCCCACTCCGGCGCGTCCGGTACAACGCTGTCCGGGGTGGGCAACGGCATCGGCGGCAGATCAGGCTGCTCGGCAGCGGTTTCCAGCACGGGGTCGACCGCCGGCTGCTGGGCCGGTTCGGGTTCGGGTTCTACCGGATCGTTCCAGGGCAAGTCGACGACGGCATCGACGACGACTGGCTCAGGCTCGGGCACAGGATCTGGTTCTGGTTCTGGTTCCGGTTCCGGCTCAGGAGCAATCACCGGCGCTGGCTCGGGAGCCGGCGCGGGTGCAGCAGCCGGCGCTGGAGCCGGCGCAATAGCTGCAGCGACCACCGGCGCAGCTTCAGGCGCGGCAGCCACGGCGTTTGCGGAATCAACTGTGGCCTGGCTGATCCCCACTGGCTTTAGCGGTTGCCTGGGGGCGTCCACTGTGTCGGCGGGCCGGAAGGCCAGCATCCGCAACAACACCATTTCAAAGCCACCGCGCGGATCAGGCGCCAGCGGCAAATCGCGACGGCCGATCAGGCCCATCTGGTAATAGAACTGCACGTCTTCGGCCGGCAAGGCCTGAGCCAATGCCAACACGCGATCACGGTCGCCATGACCGTTGTCGACACCTTCGGGCAGCGCCTGGGCGATGGCAACGCGGTGCAGCACGTTGAGAATTTCCGAGAGCACACCATTCCAGTCCGGGCCTTGCTCGGCCAGGTGACGCACAGCTTCGAGCAACGCCTTGGCGTCACCTTCGATCAGCGAATGCAAGACGTCATAGACCTGACCATGGTCCAGTGTGCCGAGCATCGCTCGCACGTCGGAGGCCAGAACCTTGCCTTCACCAAAAGCAATGGCCTGATCGGTCAGGCTCATGGCGTCTCGCATCGACCCGTCAGCGGCGCGACCCAGCAGCCACAGGGCATCGTCTTCGAACGGCACGTTTTCGGCACTGAGGACGTGGGTCAAATGCTCGACCACACGCTCTGGCGTCATGTTTTTCAAAGAGAACTGCAGGCAACGCGACAAAATCGTTGCCGGAAGTTTCTGCGGATCAGTCGTCGCCAGGATGAATTTGACGTACGGCGGCGGCTCTTCGAGGGTTTTCAGCAGCGCATTGAAGGAATGGCTGGAGAGCATGTGCACTTCGTCGATCAGGTAGACCTTGAAGCGCCCACGGCTCGGCGCGTACTGCACATTGTCGAGCAACTCGCGAGTGTCTTCGACCTTGGTGCGGCTCGCGGCGTCGATCTCGATCAGGTCGACAAAACGGCCTTCGTCGATTTCACGACACACCGAACACTCGCCGCAGGGGCTGGAAGTGATACCTGTCTCACAGTTCAGGCATTTGGCAATGATCCGCGCAATCGTGGTTTTACCCACCCCGCGTGTACCGGTGAACAGGTACGCATGGTGCAGCCGCTGGCTGTCCAAGGCATTGATCAGAGCCTTGAGCACATGGGTCTGGCCGACCATTTCGCGGAACGAGCGCGGACGCCATTTACGTGCAAGAACCTGATAACTCATCGAAAACCGTCGCAACGAAGGAAGCTGAAGCGGCTAATGCTAGCGGAGCAAGGGCAAAATTGCATCCGGTGTCCTCGTCTAATGTGGCTAAGCTGCATGAGCGGAGTCTTTTATCGGCTCGGGATCGGGAAATGACCGGAGCGTTTATGCGTTGGGCCTTGGGGGCACTGCTGGGAATCAGCTTGAGCGTGACGGCAGCGCAAACACCACTGCGCTTCGCCGTGCCGGATAGCTGGGCCATGCCGATGGTGCAACTTGAACGCGGTCGTCCGACCCAAGGCATTCTGTACGACATGATGCTCAGCCTCGCGACTCAGGTCGGCGTGCCGGCAGAATTCCACGTTCTGCCCCGGACTCGCGTACAAAGCACCATGGAACACGGCGGAGTCGACGTGCGCTGCTTTGCCGCACAATCCTGGCTGCCGAATCAGTCCGGGGATTACATCTGGAGCATTCCGTTGTTTTTTCAGCGTGATTTGCTGATCAGCCACCAGGATCAGCCTGCCCGCGTCGACACTAACCGACTGCCACGCCAATCCATCGGCACCGTGCTCGGTTACACCTACCCGACCCTGCAAAACCTGTTCGATGCTGATCGACTGCATCGCGAAGACGCCCGAAATCAGGAACAGGTACTGGAAAAACTGCTGGCCGGGCGTTACCGCTATGCCGTGAGCAATCAGTGGACGCTGGACTGGTTCAACCAACGCCTGACGCCTGAAAAGCAACTGCAAGGTGTCGCGATACTGCAGGAGCAGAGCGTGGGCTGCTATGTCAGGAATGACCCAAAGGTGCCAGTGCAGCGCGTTTTACGCACGTTGCTGAGGATGAAAATGTCGGGGGAGATTGATCAGATTATCCGGCTCTATACCGGCAACTCTGAAGTTCACCACTAAACAGCCACCACCGCTCTTTTCCATGCCTGGACTTTTCGGGCTCAAACCTTCGCGCTGTGCATCGGAAAACCCGCCGCCCTCGACAGCTCCCAGATTGTGCCTCGGTGCGTTCAACTGCACCGCTTTCGTGCCATTCCTCGCGACTCGTCTATACATAATCTCGCCCACCCGCATTTGGCACGAGCACTGCAACCCTCCCGCGTCTTCCCCTTTTCAGCAAGGACCACCCCATGACGCAGAACGATGCCGGCAACGATTACCCCCTCAGCGAAGTCCCCATGCACGCGCGCAAAGGCCTGGCCTCGACGGCGATCGTGTTACTGGGCTTCACGTTTTTCACTGCCACCATGTTTGCCGGTGGCAAGCTCGGCGTGGCGTTCAGTTTTAGCGAGATGATGGCGGTGATCATCGTCGGCAACTTGCTGCTGGGCCTCTACGCGGCGGGCCTGGGTTACATCGCCTTCAAGAGTGGCCTCAACTCGGTGCTGATGGGCCGGTTCTGCTTCGGCGAAGTCGGCAGCAAACTCAGCGACCTGATCCTCGGCTTCACCCAGATCGGCTGGTACGCCTGGGGCACCGCGACGGCGGCGGTGGTGATTGGCAAATATTTCGATCTTGATCAAGGCACGGTGCTGGGTTTGATGGTGCTGTTCGGCCTGATGTTCTGCGCCACGGCATATGTCGGCTATCGCGGACTGGAAATTCTCTCCTGCATCGCGGTGCCGGCGATGATGTTGCTGCTGTTGCTGTCGATGTGGGTGGCGACGGTGAAGGTCGGCGGTTTCGAGGGTTTGCTCAGCATCGTCCCGAGCGGCTCGATGGACTGGTCGACGGCGATCACGCTGGTGTTCGGCACCTTCGTCAGCGGCGCAACACAGGCGACCAACTGGACACGCTTCTCACGCTCGGCAAAAGTCGCCGTACTGGCCAGCCTGATCGGGTTCTTCATCGGCAACGGTTTAATGGTGCTGATCGGGGCCTACGGCGCCATCGTCTATCAGCAGCCGGATGTGGTTGAAGTCTTGCTGCTGCAAGGCTTCGCCATGGCGGCGATGGCGATGCTGTTGCTCAACATCTGGAGCACCCAGGACAACACCATCTACAACTTCGCCGTCGCCGGTTGCAACCTGCTGCGCACCGGGCGGCGCAAGACCGTGACCCTCGCCGGCGCGGTGATCGGCACCCTGCTCGCCCTGCTGGGCATGTACGACATGCTGGTGCCCTATCTGATTCTGCTCGGCACGGTGATCCCGCCGATTGGCGGGGTGATCATGGCTGACTTTTTCTACCGTTGGCGCGGGCGCTATCCACGGCTGGTCGACGCACAACTGCCAGCCTTCAACTGGCCGGGGCTTTGGGCTTACGCCGTCGGCACCGTGGCCGCATTCAGTTCGCCATGGGTCGCGCCGCTGGTCGGCGTTGCCGCTGCCGCGCTAACGTATGTCATCGTCACCGGCCTGCTCGGCGCCCGCCGCGCCAGCGCGCCACTACAAGACCTATAAAAAGGATTCGCCTGATGCACATCATCAACGCCCGATTGCGCCACAAGGAAGGTTTGCACCAACTGCAACTCGAAGACGGGTTGATCCGCAGCATCGCCCCCCAGACCGAAGCGCCGTCCCTGGGGCCCGACGACCTCGACGCCGGCGGCAACCTGGTGGTGCCGCCCTTCGTCGAGCCGCACATTCACCTCGACGCCACCCTCACCGCTGGCGAGCCGCGCTGGAACATGAGCGGCACGCTGTTCGAAGGCATCGAGTGCTGGGGCGAGCGCAAGGTCACCATCACCGAAGAAGACACCAAGACCCGCGCCAAGAAAACCATTGAGGCACTGGCCGCCCACGGCATTCAACACGTACGCACCCACGTCGACGTCACCGACCCGCAACTCACTGCACTCAAGGCCATGCTCGAAGTGCGCGAAGAGAGCCGTCACCTCATCGACCTGCAAATCGTCGCGTTCCCGCAGGAAGGCATCGAGTCATTCCGCAACGGTCGCGAGTTGATGGAAGAAGCCATCCGCATGGGCGCGGACGTGGTCGGCGGGATTCCACATTTTGAATACACCCGCGATCAGGGCGTCAGTTCGGTGAAGTTTCTGATGGACCTGGCCGAGCGCACCGGTTGTCTGGTCGACGTGCACTGCGACGAAACCGACGACCCGCACTCACGCTTTCTCGAAGTGCTTGCCGAAGAAGCGCGCAGCCGTGACATGGGCGCACTCGTCACCGCCAGCCACACCACCGCGATGGGCTCCTACGACAACGCCTACTGCGCCAAACTGTTCCGCCTGCTCGGCCATTCCGGGATCAGTTTTGTTTCGTGCCCGACCGAAAGCATTCACCTGCAAGGCCGTTTCGACAACTTCCCGAAACGCCGTGGCGTGACCCGCGTCAACGAGTTGCTGGAGGCTGGCATGAACGTGTGCTTCGGCCAGGACTCCATCGTCGATCCGTGGTACCCACTGGGCAACGGCAACATCCTGCGCGTGCTTGAAGCGGGGCTGCACATCTGCCACATGCTCGGTTACCGCAACCTGCAAAGTGCGCTGGATCTGGTGACGGACAACAGCGCCAAAGCCATGCATCTGGGCGAGCGTTATGGCCTTGAACCGGGGCGCCCGGCGAACCTGTTGATCCTTTCGGCGGACAGTGATTACGAAGTGATTCGTAGCCAGGGTCTGCCGCTGTATTCGATTCGCGGCGCCAAGGTATTGATGAAGCGGCAGATGCCGGTGGTGGAATTCAGCGCCTGAGCGGCTGAAAAATGCCCTCGACTGCCCAGCAAAGCATGCTCTGTGCTGGGCTAGCTGATGGCACATCGCCAAGAAATATTTCGCATTACTTTCCCGGAGCCCCCATAGACCGGGGCCCTCACCGTATGTGCGCAACTTTTTGCGCAACTTTTTACGTTTAACATCCAGCTCCCATCTGCATCCCCCTACACAGATGCACTACGCCCACGGATTACCGGCGCTGTCTCAAGGAGTCTGAGATGTTCAACCTGGCCAACGAAACCCACTTCAGCCTCAAGGTCGAAGACTACGTGGGCGACCTGCAAGTGCTGTCGTTTGTCGGCACCGAAGGCATCAGCCAGCCGTATCGTTTCGACCTCGAACTGGTCAGCGAAAACCCCGATCTGGACCTGGAAAAACTTCTGCACAAGCAGGCGTTTCTCGCATTCGATCCGCAGGGCTCAGGCATCCACGGCCAGATCTACCGCGTCGCCCAGGGCGATGCCGGCAAGCGCCTGACCCGCTACAAAGTGTCGATGGTGCCGCAACTGCAATACCTGTATCACCGCACCAACCAGCGCATCTACCAGCAAATGTCGGCGCCGAAAATCATCGCGCTGATCCTCGAAGAACACGGCATCAAGGGCAACGCCTACAGCTTCCAGCTGAGCCAGCCGTGCCCGGATCGCGACTATTGCGTGCAGTACGACGAAACCGACCTGCATTTCGTCCAGCGTCTGTGCGAAGAGGAAGGCATTCACTACCACTTCCAGCACAGCGAAAAAGCCCACCTGCTGGTGTTCGGCGACGACCAGACCGTGTTCCCGAAACTCGGGCAGCCGACCGCTTACGTGCAGGGCAGCGGCATGGTCGCCGACGAACCGGTGATCAAAGGCTTCAAGCTGCGCCTGGAAACCCGCACCCGCCGCGTCACCCGCCGCGATTACGACTTCGAAAAACCGCGCCTGCAAATGGAAGCGGCCTACAAACCTGAAGGCGCTCTCGATAGCAAAGACGCCGAACCGGATCTCGAAGACTACGACTACCCCGGCCGCTTCATCGATCGCGCCCGTGGCAAGTTCCTCAGCCAGCGCGCCCTCGAACGCCATCGCGCCGACTACCGCCAGGCCGAAGGTCGCGGCGACCAGACCAAACTGGTCAGCGGCCACTTCATGGAAATGTCCGACCACCCGCGCAGCGAGTGGAACGACCTGTGGCTGCTCACCGAAATCGTCCACGAAGGCAAACAGCCGCAAGTCCTCGAAGAAGGCGTGACCAGCGATACCACCGACAACAAGGACGACTTCCACCAAGGCTACCGCAACACCTTCCTCGCCACCCCGTGGGACGTGTTCTACCGCCCGGCCCTCGAACACCCGAAACCGCGCGTACTCGGCAGCCAGACCGCCATGGTCACCGGCCCCAAAGGCGAAGAAATCCACTGCGACCAATACGGCCGCATCAAAGTGCAATTCCACTGGGACCGCGAAGGCCAGGCCGACGACAAAACCAGCTGCTGGTTGCGCGTTTCCAGCTCTTGGGCCGGCGACCGCTACGGCGCCATCTCCATCCCGCGCATCGGCATGGAAGTGCTGGTCACCTTCCTCGAAGGCGACCCCGACCAACCGCTGGTGACCGGCTGTCTGTACCACAAGGAAAACCCGGTGCCGTATGCCTTGCCGGCGAACAAGACTCGCAGCGTGTTCAAAACGCTTAGCTCGCCGGGTGGTGGCGGCTACAACGAACTGCGCATCGAAGACAAGAAAGGTGCGGAGCAGATCTACATTCATGCGCAGCGGGATTGGGATGAAAACGTTGAGCATGACCAGAAGATTCGGGTCGGGAATGAACGTCACGATACGGTCGAAAAGAACAGTTACACCGAACTCAAGGCCGAAGAGCACCGCACCACGATTGCCGACCGAAAAATTGAAGTGAAGGCCGACGATCACCTGTCCGTGACCCAAAACCAGCACATCAAACTCGGAACCGCTCAATTGACCCATGCCGGGAAAGAAATCCACCTGAAGTCTGGCGACAAAATGGTGATCGAGGCGGGAACGGAATTGACCGTGTTGGGTGGCGGTAGCTTTATCAAGCTTGATGCTGGCGGCGTGACGGTGGTTGGGCCGGTGGTGAAAATCAATGCCGGGGGGGCTGCGGGAACCGGGTCAGGGATTGCGATTTTGCTGCCGAAACTGCCGATACCACCGCCGTCAGCCAAACCCGGTAATTTGCTCGACACCGCCCAACCCGGCGTCATCGCACCACCGGCCAAGCCAAGGGAGTATTTCTTCGATATCAAGTTGACTGACGTCCCGGGGGACGAAGGTTTCCCGTTGGCACACACCGCTTGGTCGATTGTTCAGGACGGCGAGCAGGCCCCCTTGCTAGAAGGTCAAACCGACGACGACGGACGGGTCAACATCGATGAAACCCAGCGTTTGAAGTTGTCCCAAGCCTATGCGACCAAGGGCCCTCTGTGGCTCTGCTATCCGGGGCAACGCGTGCCAGTGGCGCTGCATGACGAACCCTCGGAAGCCGACAAGGAGCGCTTCGCCCTCGCCGCCCTCGACTTTCACGACAGCGCCAAACATGGCCGGATCAGTACGGCGAACAGTGAACGCAGCAAACAGGATCTGCTCGCCGACGGCAATCCGTACAACCAGTTGCAAACCAGGGACGAATGACCATGACGGACTCAGCAACGCCTTACAACGGCATTCGCCACAAAGAAATCAGCCAGATCAATACAGCTCAGGGCAAGGCCCTGCCAGCGGTGAACGCGCCGGACTTCTTCATCCAGGACGAGTCGGCCTTCGCACCCAAGCGCAGCGGCAATGACGTGCGTTTCTTCACCACCGGCGAGGACTACTACAAGGATCTGGCCACTGAAATCGGCAATGCCCAAACCTCGATTTTCATCACGGGCTGGCAAATCAACTACGACGTCACGCTGGACGGCAAACAAAGCCTTTGGGAATGCCTGCACGCCGCACTGGTGAAAACGCCGGCCCTCAAAGTCTTCGTCATGCCGTGGCTGAGTCCCGCAGCAAGCGTCGGCACCCACGACTTCGAAACCATGCTCGCGGTATTCCAGCTCAACGCAGGGCTCGGCGGCGCACGCGCATTTTGTACACCGGCCATCCAGCAAAGCGACATGAAAGGCCTGGGTTCAACGTTTTCTCACCACCAGAAATGCGTGGTGATCGACAACAAGATCGGCTACGTCGGCGGCATCGATCTGGCTTACGGGCGTCGTGATGACAACAACTTCAGCCTTGATGCCCGCGATCGCAAGGGCAACGACGCGTACAACCCGGGAATTCCGCATCTGGGCTGGATGGACATGCACAAACATGTCAGTCGCACAGGCCTGCTCCTTGGCAGCTTGTTCGATCTATCCAAACCCATCGCCGCCGCAACCCTGGGCACTGACAGCGTCAACATCAAGCTCGAACTGCCCCGGCGCGACACCCTGATCAATATCGGCGCGACCGTACAGAACTTCTTTGCCAGCCCGCCCTTGCCGGTATTCGACTGGATGGCCAAGGGTGGCAATAGCCTGAAGGAGTACGTGGGGGCCATCGACCCTTTGGCCTCCCCCCGGCAGTATCTGATCGACACCGCCATCCGCCAGATCACCGCACTGATCAAACACAACTGGACGCGCCTGCCCATTGCCGAACCGCTCAGAAGCCAGGCACAGGTCTGGATACGGGAGGTGGAGGCCAGTGCAGAAGAGTTGCAGGCGGGGCTGCGCCTGAAGAGCTACGAACTGATCAACAAATGGATGAGCACGACCGACCTGGGACGCATGATCGCCATGTTCTGCGACAAGGGCTACGATGCCATGCCGGCGGAAAAAATGGGCTGGCTGAGCGACATCGGCCAGATCGCCACCTCGTTGCTCGGGCACTTCTACGCGCTGCTGCAAAACCGTCTGGAAAATCATCAGGAGCCGTTCGCCTATCTCAAACACACACCACAGCCACTGGCCTCGTCGGACTACAGCCGATTGGCCGACGACCAGCCGCGAATGCCTTGGCAGGATGTTCACAGCCGCATCGAAGGTCCGTCTGTCTATGACCTGTCGCGCAACTTCATCGACCGCTGGAACGGTCAGCAGGCCTACATTGCCGAAATAAAGAGCCTGGAAAAAACCAACGTGATCGTTGCCCTGATGGAATGGGTCAATACCCTCGCCCGAAGCGCCGGCCTGCCCCACCACCTGGACGCCAGCAACCAGATCAACCTTAAGTTGCCGATGCCCAAGCCAGTATGGATCGACCAGGCTGCGACATTACCGACACCGCCAGCCCTCCTGACGGGCAAAGTCAGCGTACAGGTATTGCGTAGTGCTTCGGCCACCATGAGCAGCCAGGAAGCCAAGGGCAGAGGCAAAGCCAAAGTGAATTTGCCGCTGCCCGCCGGATTCAACACTGGCGGCGTTCAGGACAACTGCCTGCGCGCCATGCTGCAGACCATTTCCAGTGCCCAACACTTCATTTACATCGAGAACCAGTTTTTTCAGACTGATTTTGGGGATGAGGCAGAGTTGTCCGAAGACGGCCAACTTTCGGGGCCGATGGCCAGCCTGCGCGACCCGGCCACCCTGCACCAGGGCTACGTCGCCCGGGTTAAGTTGCGCGAAGCTCTCGAAGATCAGGACTTCACCAAAATCGACTGGAAGGAAGTCAATGCCATCGGGAAGGAACCAGGGGAAGAAGCACACAAGTTTCTCAACAGTTTCCTTTCCATCTGGCAAACCAATGCGCAGGGCTGGCTGACCCAAAAGTTGGGGAAAGAACAAAAGCTCACCAACAGCATCGGCAAAGCACTCGCCGACCGGATTGGGCGAGCGATTACAGAAAACCGCCCATTTCACGTGTACCTGATTTTGCCGGTACACCCGGAGGGCGCATTGAATGTGCTGAACCTAATGCATCAGATTCACCTGACCATGCAAAGTCTGGTATTTGGTGAGCAGAGTCTGGTCAAGCGTGTTCAGCGACATATGGCGATGAAAGCAATGATGGATCGTGGCGCGACCCGGGAGGAAGCCGCGAAAATCATTGAGCGCAAAGACATCAACGATGAGCCCGTATATGCCCAGCAAAACTGGACCCAATATTTGACCCTACTTAACTTGCGAACCTGGGACAAACTCGGGGGCGGGAAAATCGTGACTGAGCAAATTTACGTTCACAGCAAATTGTTGATCGCCGATGACCGTGTAGCCATCCTAGGCAGTGCAAACATAAACGACCGCAGTCAATGCGGTAACCGTGATTCGGAACTGGCCGTGATTTTGCGTGACAGTGAATCGGTCAACGTGCTCCTAGATGGCAAACACCAACAAAAAGTGGGAAAAACCATCAACCAATTACGCAAGGACTTGTGGAAGAAGCATTTTGGATTAAGCCAAACCAAAAAAAGCTCTGTCCCTGCTTTCACTGGATTGAGAGATTCGCTGGATCAACCTGCGGCCGAAAAGACGTGGAAGGCTATTCAGGAACGGGCCAATAACAATTCAAGGGCCTACGAACGATCCTTCAGCTTCATTCCTCAGAATGTAAGCCGATTACAAGTGATAGAAGAGTCAACAGCGAAAAAATACCGAAACGGATTCCCAGCCTCAATATGGCCAACGTGGGTGTATGGCTCAACGTTGGACCCAAGCCTTGGAGGTAAGCTTACGGGGGCGTTACCCTACGAGATATCTTTTTGGGAAAGCACGACGTTAGCTGACGTAAAGACTTACCCTGCGCCAATAGGGATTGAAGGATTCATTACGGCCTTACCCATCAACTGGACTAAAGGTGAGAACAATGACTCAGGATTGAACCTGACGATCATTGCGCACAATCAAAACAAAAAATCAGATGTGCATTTCGCCAGCGCTAACGAAACCTCTCCGAGACAAGAGCACAATTCATGATCCGCGTGACCATCGCTTATACCTCTCTGTTGTTTGCTATGCAGTCAGCACTGGCAGACCCCGGTTACCAAGAATGTCTCGGCCGCACAACGTTTCAGGCGCCGGAGTCATTTGAATGGGCGACCTACAGAATTGAAGACAGTCGAATAGATAGTGGTGGTGGACATACGTTTTCAAAAAAAATCCACGCCGTGAGTGACTATGTCAGTTACGACTATGACCAACTCACTATACGAGTGAGTGATGTTACAACACGCGAAAAATTCGACAGAGCCCGCAACGCTATTCTTCACGATACCGAACTCTACAAAAAACACCTCGAGCAAGAGCTAAAAACAGAAAAGAGTCTGCTGGAAACGATCAAGCGCAGTTACTCAGCGGACATCGTAAAAGCCCGTGAAGCCGAGATTGCGGCTCTGGAAATCCGAATAGAAAGAACCAAAGGCTATGAACACGACTTGGGCATCCCTGACGCTCATATTCTGGGTAGCGAAGACACACCCTACGAGTTTCTCCTCTGGCGCAACAACCGGGTGTTTTACTTCCATATGAACAAACCGACCGAGAATGCCGCGCAAAGGATCAAAGATCTCGTCGCCCGATTTGAAGCCCGCGACCTCTACCAAGTACCCAACGGCCCGGGCGTATGCATGCCATACGGTTTCATTCACGACGACGGCAACACCGGTTTCAGCGTGAAGAACAGCCTGCGTTTCACCAGCACGCCCAACGTGATCATGAGCCTGATCAATGCCTCGCAAAGCGACCCGACCAAAGCTACCCGAGGCACCTACGACACCGACTACCGCCCCGGCTACGACGCGGAGAACTGGAAAAAGTCGAAGATCATGGAAAAGTTCTACATCGGCAAACACATGACCACCCTCGAAGGCTGGCGCTTGGACCCTCGGCCGGAATCCGCCGAGCAGGATCGCGCCTGGTTTGCCATAGCCCATGTCGGCGGTTTGGTCAGTCCGTTGATTGCGGCGCAGATGTTCACC